>JAIPBW010000079.1 GCA_021738505.1 Bacteroidales bacterium
GCGCATTAGTGGATTTATATTCCGATTGATTGGTTACGGATATTACCGCAGGGGCACATTGCTCTAACGTATCAAAAGTGAAATCTGCCAGAGGTTGAGGATATACCGTTATGGGCTTTTCTATGGAATCCGAACATCCGGTGCCTGTCGTTGCTGTCAGGGTTACATGAAAAGTCGTATCCTGAACATGTGAATTATTGACAATTGTATGCGTTGGATGTGTCTGGGTTGAAGTAGTTCCATCGTCAAAATCCCATAGGTAACTATTCGAATTTAAATTAGCTGTTGTATTATTAAAATCTATTACAGCCGGGCTACATTGATTTGAAGGCACTGAAAAATCCGGAGATGGATTGGGTGAAACAGTAATTTCACTTGTATCATTATTTGCACAACTATTCTTATCAACAACCTGTATTACGTAATTTGTGTCATTCAAGGGAAATACTGTAGGGGACTGTGCCGTAACATTATTTATCTTGTGATTGGGTGACCAATTTATTGTAAAAGGAGAATTCCCACTAATCGTTGTATTTATGACTCCGGAATCACCTATGCAAATATTCAAATCATCTGCTTGTACTTCTGGAAGATCTTTCACTTCAACAGAAACAAAGCTAGAGTCTATACAGCCATTAGAGTCTATTACTTTAAACAGGTAATCCTCATCATTTACCGGAGAAGCATAAACATTTTGCGTGTTAGAAGAGCTTAATGATGAAGCAGGACTCCATGAGTAGGAATAAGGAGAAGTTCCCGCAGATGCATTCCCATTGAGCTCTATTGTATCATTTTTACAAACTATTGTATCCAATCCAGCATCAGCTACCGGTAAAGGATCAACAGTTACTTCTATTGAATCTTTATTCTTGCATGTTCCCACTCCTATGCTATAATAAAGTTTGAAGGTACCAACACTACCCGGATTATAAACTCCATTTAAGGTTACATTAGGGCCGCTCCAATCTCCTCCGGCAGGAGTAGCAGAAGTAAGAGCAAACGATCCGGAATTCAGACAAACACTGGTATCATTACCAGCATCAGCATAAGTAGGATCAACAACTTCAATTTCTGATGTATCCTGATTTGAACAACCTGTAGAAGGATCTATATAGGTATAAATAACATTGAACACACCGGTACTTCCGGGTGTAAAAACTCCATTTGTATCGTTATAAGGACCACTTTGCCAGGTACCGCCATTAGGAGAGGCACTTAATTGGACAGGAATAGGCTGGTTACATAATGTAGTATCTGATGCATTTACTTTTGGTAAATCATTAACTACAACCGGAGAACTTGCAGTATCAGCGCAGCCATTAGCATCTGTATAAACATAATAAATCGTATGTGTTCCAACGCCAGCGCTATCAGGATAAAGGGTATCATTATTTACTCCCGGACCATAATAATAAGAAGATGAATTTGTTGGTGAGCCGGCATCTAATGAAAGCGGCGGATCATTCAGGCATAAAGTATCCAGATCAGCCATAGTTACATCAGGAAGCGGATGAACAGTTATTTGTGAAGTATCTGAATTCGTACAGCCATTATTATCAGTATATTCATAAATTATATCATAAGTCCCGGGACCTACAGAAGAGGGATCAAATTCACCACTTGAATTTACTCCACTGCCTGAATAATTTCCCCCAGTAGGGGTTGCCCCAGTCAACTGTTTTACTCCCTGGTCTACACATAAGGAACTAAATTGAGGTATAAAAATATCGGGTAAACCATAAACATAAATATCTTTTGATACTGCTGTTGTTCCGCAAGAATTAATTCCTTTTAGAGTTATTGTATAACTCCCTGAATCTAAATACGTGATTTTTCCGGGAGAACTTGATGTTGAAGATGGTGTTGTTGAGCCGGGCATTGACCAATTGTAGGAGGCAGGACTTTTACAATTTTTTACTGTCCCAGAAGGTGTCACAGAATCTCCTAAACATATACTATCAGGTAATGTACTCAGCGTAACCTGGGGTTTTGATTTTATTGTAACTGATTTTGTTGTATCGGCAGTACCACAATAGTTTGAAGCTGTCAATGTAATATCATAATCTCCGGAAGAATTAAACACAACCTGAGGCGCCAGGGAACTAGAAGAGGTCCCATTTATATATTGATAACTCCCATTTGGTGGATCACATTCAGAAGAGCCATTTATATCCCAACTATATGTTGTAGTATCACATGAACTTGAAGGAGTGGATGTCAAATTATTGAGTGTTAAAGTATCAGGAGCACATCCTCCCAAAGCCAAACTAAAGTCAGCAACTACATCAGGTACAACGCAGATTGTCTTTGTGATAGAATCAGAACCACAGTAGTTTTCTCCAATAAGCTTAATAGTATAAATTCCCGGACTGTTATATGAATGATTAATCGTATCATTATATGAAAAACTAGTTAATGTTGTTCCATCACCAAAATGCCAGGTAAAAACAGCATTTTTCTCACAATTATTATTAAATCCATATGAAGATTTGTTTTTAATTTTAATACCCTGGTTTACACAAGATTTTAAAGGAGCATCAAAGTCAGTTTCAACTGTCTTAAATACTTTAATATTATCCGTAGTATTTGTAGTTTTATCACATGCATTTTCTGCTGTTATACTGGCAACATAACAATCGGAGCATGAATTTTCATCATTTCCACATGATGTTTTTGTATACGTATGACAAATTGAATCGGGTGGTGGATGATTTAATAATGTATCCGGACTACCATCACCAAAATCAACTCTGTAAGTTGTAGACGAGTCGTTATCATCATAACCCTGAATAGGAAAACAAATTTTCATAGGAGCACACTCTTGAGTATTACCAGGATTACCAAACGATATTGCCGGGTTTGCTATATTTTTAACTGTATAAGTCTCAGTAGTGGAACATCCATTGTCACTTGTTACTGTAGAAGTTAATGTATAGACTCCAAGTGATGTATAAGTATGGAGTTTTTCCCATGTCGAACTAGAAGTAGTATCAAAAGGTTGAGTTCCATCCCCCCAGTCAATAGAATATTGACTATTAGGAGTATTACTTGTATTGTATATTTTTAGTTCAAAGTACGGATTGGAGCTAGAGGCACTTCCGCAATTATCAAATCCAGTTGTTGGGGCAGAAAGACTTGCATCCGGCAATTGTTTAACATATATTGTATTGGTTTTGCTTACAGTGCACCCCTGATTGCTTGCTTCTAAGGTCACTACAAAACTAACCGTGTCATTCCCGGTGTTTGATAAATCATAAACTTGTGAAGGACTTGTTGCTTTTGAAGTATTTCCATTCCCAAAATCCCAATTGTAGGAATTAGCATTTGAACTTGTATTATTAAAACTAACACTACTCCCGGAACAAACATAATCATTAAAAGAAAAGTCAGCGTCCGGAGGTTGAACCACGTCAACACTTACCGTATCATACAATTTTCCTGAGGAACTAGCAGTTACTTCCAGATAATAAGTCGTATTACTTGATGGACTGACTGTTGGATTGGCTATTGTACTATCATAATTGCCAGAGCCCGTATCAGAAGTCCAGGAATAATCATAACTTGTAGAAGTACCGGAAGCTGTAGGATCACCTCCTAATTGAACGCTATTTCCATAACATATTACGGTATCATTTCCTGCATCAATCGTATCTTGGGCATATAAATCAGGTCCTGACTCATTTACGAAAATTAAAACAAAACTGAAATAAGTAATAATCTTAGTAAAGGGAAATAAATTTTTAATCATAAAAGGAATATTATGTTTACCGTAATAAAGATATAAAGTTAGAAAAATAATTCATTGATTATTAACTAACTTATTATTTTTATGAATTTAAAATAAATATAGTTTTAAAAAGAATTAATTTTTAAGTTAGCATACAAGCATTTATAAAATGCATTTATCTTTTATAGGTCATAAGCAAAGCATCAGAAAAAGTTCAATGTTGTTTTTTTATTCAAGGAAGGGGGATATCCTTTACTAAATTATTATCAAATCTGACTAAAAAACAATATATCACTCACATATCAGAGTCAACCTCTACTGCTTCAATACTTTCAGCGCATACGAACGTTTTGCACTCTGAATCTTTATGATATAGACGCCGGGAGAAAATTCTCCAATATCTGTTTTATAACGGGCACCCGGATTTACAATCTTTTTTGACCTGATTTTTTGTCCTTTAAGGTTAAACATCGAAATTTTCACCTGCCCTTTAATCTTTTCCAACCCGAGTATCGTCAATTCATTATTGCAGGGGTTGGGATACCCGTATATTTCAATATTTTGAGAACTATTTTTAGCCAAATTCACACTTTCATCAAATAAAACACTGATCTGAAATCCTACAAGCGGATTTTGCCACGCCGGAACACTATCCTTATAAACCGAAATCCTGAAAGAGTCCTGCTCAGGAATATATTGCATAAATTGTATGTTACTGCTCACACTTGAATTATTCAACAACAATTCCCTGTTTTTTGTAGATCCAATATCAATTCCATTTCCTATGGCGTTGGCGACAGCAGTATAGCGGCTACAGATATTCATACTGCTGTTTCGAGCAATCTGGCTATTGGCTGTATAAAGATTGTCCCCCGGGATACTATCCGGATAGTCATTATACCGGAAGGAAAGATACGGAGCTTCGGGAGTAACTTCAGCAACCATCGCCACAAGACTATCCTCATTGCCTGAAGCACGGGACAAGGCGCTGATTATAAACCCATCGGCATATCCTTTGGGCTGCTCCTGCATCACAGCTTTCAGATCCTGAACATTATTTTCTCCATCGGAATTATAATCCCGCTTTTCCAGGGCTTTCCGCAATGAAAACCAAACGGGCTCATATTGGTTCCCATAAGACGTACTTCCGCTAAAGTCGGACATATTGTGCTGAAAAACACCCATGTCAGCATTGAAGCCAGACAAAGCACCAATCATACTGGCAAACCCAACAGAGGCCCAGGGTTGCTCATCACTTTCGGCAGGAAGATGGATGCAAAGCACCTGATTTCTGTTTATTGAAGGGTCTGGCATCCAATCCAAATGACGTGAAATAGCAGATTTCCCACTCAAATTACTCCCGGCCGTAGCATCTCCCCAGCTCATCAGACTGGAACAACCCATATCATAGGACTTTCCTACAAGAAGTTTGTATACATCCAACACCGAGTTGCCCGTCAGAACATCAAGGAAATCCAGGTTTGACGTATTTGTTCCGGCACTATCCATTCCGGCAATAATTGCCTTAGCTTCATTAACATAGGCCGAGTCTACCGCCAAATGATCTTGATGTAAGAGAAAATACCGGGCTGTAGAATAATAGGAACCAAAAGCCGGTTTGACATAATTATCGAATACATCCGTTATCTCCGGCCCCAAAAGAGAACCATAAGCGAAACCTCGTTCATAATGCGTCCCCCAGACTTTTACTATTTTGAGATTATTCGTATCAGCAATAATTTTTCCATTGACCTGAGATTTTAAACTTATCCCTATAAAAACAAGTAAACCGAGTAAAAGTATTTTTTTCATAACAGTTTGAAGTTAAGAACAAATTCAACTAAGCTTTTTTTCATGCAATAAGTTTAGGTCAGGGGTAAGGCTTTCGCAACTCAACAGTTGACCTGAAATTACTGCAATTGTATAAGCAAATATAATATACTTTCTTTTTGCTTTGCAAGATAGGCATATTTCCCTATTCCTAAAAAAAACTACGCTACTTTCCTGTATCTCCAGATAGCCAGTGAAAGAATAATTAGCGCGTAAATCAGCATACTGTAGATTTCGTGTCGAATATCTGCCAGTCCTGATCCTTTGAGGATAATCATGCGTATGACTTTCATAAAATAAGCAAACGGATTGATTACATTTACTGTTTGTGCCCATTCCGGCATGCTTTCAGTTGGTGTAAAAATACCACTCATTAAAATGAATGTCAGCATAAAAAAGAACATGACAAACATGACCTGCTGCTGGCTGTTGGAGATGGCAGAGAGAAAAAGCCCAAAACCCAGTGCAACAAGCAAATAAACCAATGTAAAAAGAAAAAGCACAGCATAACTCCCCTCCATCGGCAAGTTAAAAAAAAGATGCCCGATAACCAATCCGAAAGCAAGTTCAAACAAAGCGATGACCATAAAAGGGAGCATCTTACCGATTATAAACTGGTATTTCTTAATAGGTGTAACGTTAAGCTGTTCAATAGTACCCAGCTCTTTCTCCCGGACGATATTTAAAGCTGTCAGAAACATACCGATTATGGTTACCAGAATAACCAAAATCCCAGGAAGCATGTATATGTTGTAATCCAGTTGGGTATTGAAAAAATAGCGATAATTAATTTCTACGGGAAGCTCAAACTTTTTCCCAATTTGTTCTGCCAGAATTTTATTGTTATAGTCGCTGATTATAGAGGTAGTATACGCATTTATCAACCCGGCAGCCGTATTATTGATGGCATTGATAAGAAACTGTACATCAGCTTCTTTTTCATCCAGCAAATCATCTTCAAAACCATGTGGAATATGGATTACAATATCCGCGGTATTGTCTTTTAAGTCAGCCTCAGCATTTTTTACAGAGAATCTTGCCTTATCCACTTGATAAAAAGGTGAGCCGTCAAATTTTTGAATAAGCTGTCTTGAAGTAGACGTCATATCCTTATCTACAACAGTCATATCAATTTTCTTCATTTCAAGAGTGGCGGCATTAACCAAAATAACCAGCTGCAAAATCGGCACGGCAAATATCAGCGGCAACAAGGTTTTGTTACGGAATATCTGGATAAATTCTTTTTGTATCAAAAAGCCTATTGTTCTCATAACATTCATTTTTATTCAAGTCGCAGCTTAAATTTCTTCACACTCAAGATGATAAATACGGTAGTCATCGCGCCAAGGATCAGCGTTTCCTTCCAGACGAAAGCAAGACCGGTGCCTTTCAGCATAATGTTTTTTAAAATGACAATAAAATATTTCGGTGGCATTATAACGCTTATCCATTGCAGCACCCTGGGCATATTTTCAATGGGAAATATAAATCCTGACAAAAGCAGCGTCGGCAACATAAGAGCAAACAGCGAGATGAACATAGCAACCTGCTGGTTGGGCGACATTGTTGAGATAAAAATACCGAGTGAAAGTGACAAGGTAATAAAAAGAACACTTTCCAACATTAACAGTGTCAGGCTTCCGCGAATAGGTAATCCGAACACAAAAACGCCCAAAATAAGGATCGTAATGGCATTAATGATTGACAACAGCACATAAGGCGTAACTTTTCCGATGACAATTTGCGTCGGGCGGAGCGGTGAAACCAGAAGATTTTCCATAGTCCCCAGCTCCTTCTCGCGGGCTATGGAAATGGAGGTCATCATAGCCGAAACCAACATTAGAATCAGTGCCATAGTACCCGGAACAAACATAAAAACACTTGCCAGATTTTGATTATAGAGCATCCGTACCTCCGAATTAATTTGAAAAGGAAGTTGATCTATATTGAATTCTTCTTTTACAAAATCGCGAATAATCGCGGCTGAATAGTTTGTGATTAAGTTTGCCCTGTTAGGATCAGATGCATCCGCGATAAGCTGCACGGCAGCATTATTTTCGCCATGCAGTTTTTTCGAAAAATTGTTTTCATAAACGACCACCAGCTTTACTTCTCCCTCTTTAAAAATACGGTCGATATTTTTCATGCTTTTCAATTCACGGTTCAGGTTAAAATAACCCGATGAAGTCAACTTATTGGTTAGCTGGCGTGTATATTCGTCTTTTGACTGATCATAAACAGCTATTTGTACGTCTTTGACATCATTTTTAACTACATACCCAAAAATCAATATCTGAGCTATGGGAATACCAAACAGGATAAGCATGGTGCGGGTATCCCTGAAAATGTGTTGTATTTCTTTTTTAACAAATGCCAGAAATCGTTTCACAAGAATTGATTTTTAGTTTCGTGCAAGTTTGATAAATAAATTATTTATTGATGCAACGTCATACTCCTCTTTCAGCTCGCGGGGTTTTCCAAAAGCTCTAATTTGCCCGGCGACCATCATTGAAACGGTATCACAGTATTCCGCTTCATCCATGTAATGCGTTGTAACAAATATCGTTTTGCCTTCTTCTGAAGCTTCATAAATGAGTTCCCAAAACTGACGTCGTGTTATGGGATCCACGCCACTTGTCGGCTCATCCAGGAAAACGACCTGTGGATCATGCATGATAGCGACAGAAAATGCCAGCTTTTGTTTCCAACCTAATGGTAAGGACCGCAGGATTCGATTACGATAATCATATAAATCAAGTCGCTGCAGGAGCTCGCCGGTTCGCTGCCGGATTTGCTTGCGTGAAAGACCATAAATGCCACCAAAAAACCTGAAATTCTCACTAATGGTTAAATCATCATATAAGGAAAACTTCTGGCTCATATAACCGATGTTTTGTTTGATCCTTTCAGGATGTTTCACCGCATCAAAACCAGCTACACTGACTTTTCCGGACGTAGGAGCAGAAATCCCGCATAGAATTTTGATGGCCGTCGTCTTTCCGGCACCATTAGCACCAAGAAAACCCAGAATTTCACCCTTCTTCACGTTAAAGCTCAACTGGTCGTTGGCGGTGAACTTCCCGAATTTTTTGACCAGATTTTCAACTTCTATGATATTCTTATTGGTCATTTTGTCGTCGCATTAGGTTCATAAAACAATCTTCAATGCCCGGTTCGATGGGTTTTATCGTGATATTTTCATGCCCTTTCCCGCTAAGGAATTTGTCTAACTCCTGCCGCCTGAATGTTTCATTTGTTGCCAGATGCACCGTATCCCCAAAAGGAAAAGCAGAAGTAGTTTTATCAAAAGTCCTTAGATCTTTTATAAGTCGATGGAGTGTTTTCGATTCCACGGCGTAAAGATCATGATCATATTTCCCTATGATATTGGCCGGCGTATCCACATCCAAAAGTCGTCCCTGCTGCATCAGAGCAACACGATCACACAACTCTGCTTCATCCATATAAGGCGTAGAAACAATAATAGTAATACCAACCTGTTCCAGGCTTTTAAGTATTTCCCAAAACTCTTTTCGCGACACAGCGTCCACACCGGTAGTTGGTTCGTCAAGAAAAAGGATGTCCGGTTTATGGATCAAAGCACAGGAAAGTGCCAACTTCTGCTTCATGCCTCCTGATAATCTGCCGGCCAACCGCTTTTTAAACGGTTCAATTTGTTGGTATATATCTTTGATAAGATGGTAATTTTCCTTTATCGTCGTTCCGAATATACTGGCATAAAAGTTCAGGTTTTCCTCCACACTCAAATCCTGATAAAGCGAAAAACGGCCCGGCATATATCCTGCAATTTTGCGAATCTCTCGAAACTCGTCAATAGTATCCCACCCAAAAATGGATGCCTGCCCTTCATCAGGATACAGTAACGTTGCCAGAATGCGAATTAGCGATGTCTTTCCGGCACCATCGGGACCAATCAACCCAAAAAGCTCACCTTTTTTCACCTGCAGATTTATCCCGCTAAGGGCCTTCACTTCCTTATAAGATTTATAAATATTATGGATTTCTACTGCTTTCATTATTTTTAGAAATTTGCTTCGCCGGGCATACCAATTTTCAGGGATCCATCATTCGGGACTCTTATTTTTACAGCATACACCAATTTCACTCTTTCTTCCTTGGTTTGTATTACTTTGGGCGTAAACTCTGCATCATCCGAGATCCAGCTTACTTTTCCGGTAAGTTTTCTATTCTCCGTTTTATTTTCATCAATCAAGACTTCCACTTTTTGTCCGATCTTGACATGTGGAAGCTGAGCCCCGCTGATGTATACCTTCAGCTCCATTTTATCCATTTCGGCTACTTTATAGAGTGTCTTGCCGGGAGCTACCAACTCGCCTTTTTCAACAAACTTGTTAATTACCGTTCCGGTCACAGGATTTTTTATCATTGCTTTGTCGATTTTATCCTCAAGCAATGCTATTCTTGTATCCAGCACATCCATTTCTGCATAAACGCCCTGTTTTTGCACTTCGATGGACTGTATTTGTTTTTCCGTCGTTTTCACTTTTCCTTTTATGTCGTCCAACTGCTGTTCGGTAGCCGCATTGTCAGCATGCAGCTTTCTGATGCGATTGCGCTGAACTTTAGCGTTTTTCAGCTTCTGCTCCTGCACATTAATCTGTGCTTTCAGATTATTCAGCCTGGTTTTTACAGATCGCTTTTTTGCCAGCAATTGTTTGCGTTGCAGATGCAGCGACGACGTATCTATGTATCCAAGCATTTGACCCTCTTTAAGTTTAGCCCCTTTTGTTACATCAAAAGATTTTAACTCTCCCTGTGACTGGGCAGAAACAGTGATTTCTTTAGCTTGAAAATTGCCGTAGGCATCCGATTTGTCATCATTTGAACTGCAGGACACCATAAACAAACTAATGGATAAGAATAAAAAGAATTTTTTTATGCGTTTCATGGTTTGATTTTTCCTTGTTTATAAAGTTCCTAATGTGAGATTGTATTCTACTTTTGCTTTTTCAAGTTTTATCTTGTGCATTTCATACTCAAGCTGTGCTTTTTTCTGCTTGTTGAGCTGTTCAATATACTCAGCAGAATTGATCGTTCCATTTTTGAGTTTAGAGGCATAAGAGTCCACAATGTCTGTATAAAGCTCAAATACTTTTCTATCATCCTTTATTTGACTTTGGTAATCCTCGATTTCGGCTTTTTTCTTTACCAGCTTAACCGAAAGGTTTTTAGCCAGATTCTCTTTTTCTTTTTCCAGAATATCCTGCTTCAGAGAGAGGATTTTTTGCTCATCACTTTTCTGGTTCCAGTCCCACAAATCCCAGGAGACTTGCGCTCCAACCATCCAGTAGGTGTCAAAATCCTCACTTAGCATATTCAGTCCTGGCTTGCCGTATCCTGCCGTGGAAAAAGCCATAACTTTAGGAAAATACTTCCTTTTGTTTAATTCCTTGTAGTCATTGATACGCTTTTGTTGCAGTGACAACAGCTCCATTTCAGGTCGACTTTCAAAGTTGTTTTGATCCTGTAAGCCATACTTCTCTTCAGAGAGCTTCCTTTCTGGGCTAAACTCCTCTCCAGTATGTTCTGACAATATCTGAAACGCCGTATTTCGTTGCCGCTCCAGCTGTTGTATCTGGTTGTTCAGTTTAACCAGTTCCACCTTCATAATATTAGTATCAACCGGTAGTGCAGCACCGTGGCTGACAGCCGACTGTACTTTTTTGTATTTCGCCTTTAGCTTGTCCCTGGTCGTTCGTAAGCGGGCTTTTTGGCGCTGCAGAAGCAGGATAGAAAAATAAGTAGTAGTGACGTTTTTCTTTACCTGAAAAAGTGTAGTCTCTACTTGTTGCTTGTCAATTTGATTGCCGGCTTTTTCGAGTTCTTTGTTGGTTTTTGTTAACCCTCCGTCGTAAATAGTCTGCGACAGATTAAGCGTAGCTTTATACTGATCCTTATCCGGAGACGGTATATCCAGATTCATGGCCGGTACATCAATATCTACCCTTGTAACTTCCGACTGATATGTAGCCTGCGCTGAAAGATTAAGTTGTGGCAAAAAGTTTTTATTGAGTTGCTGCAGCCGGACCTGAAGACTTTTATCCAACAATCCTTTTTCACCAGCCTTAGGATGATTTTCTTCCACCAATCGGAAACATTCCTCCAGATTGATCTCCTGCGCATAAGAACCGGTAGCTAACAGAAGAGTGATGATGATTAAGCTGATAGGTTTTCTCATGGTTTTATTGCATTTAGTATAAAATCACTAACATCTTTTTTCCTTCGCTCCATCGTCTCGTAAAATTTTTGTTGATCGCCTTCAAAAAGGATTTGTGTCACAATAGGCCGACCAACAAAAGGAAAAATACATAATGAGATGGTATTCATCATTAGTTGTCTGGGATCCATCTTGATGATTTTTCCCTCATCCATTTCTCTGCGGATAGTGCGAAGAAAAGGACTGAGGTCGGGAAGGTTTTGACGGACGATCTTTTTGAGTGCTTCCTGATCTTTGTTTAGTTCATGGATAACAAATTCAGGGATGTAAGGATTCTTAATAAGCATATCGATATATGAATCCGCAAATCGTTTGACCGCATGTTCAACAGAATAATCTCCCTGGAAAATTTCGCGCATCTCATTGAAGGTCCCGGAAAGCACTTTGCTAAATACGGCATCAAACAGCTTTTGTTTGCTACGAAAGTAATAATGTAAAAGCGCCTTGTTAATATTGGCCTCATCTGCTATTTCCTGCATACGCGCTCCGTCCATACCTTTATGGATAAATACAATCTTCGCGGCCTCCAGTATCGTTTCTTCTGTATTTTTTGCTTCACCCATTAGTTTAACTTTTTGGTTTAACCATTTGGCAAAATTAAAACAAAAGATATACGAATGCAAGGTTTTTTTGGAGATATTTTTTTGCCAGTAAAATTTAGGTTGTAAAAACTTCTTTGTAATTTCTATTCTGAAAGCACGTAATTACCAGAAATGTGAGATCACCGTAAATCCATTTATCAACTATTGTTCATTTAACTCAAATTTTTCCAGTTCATTGATAAAGGTATCCGTATTCTTTAGTTTCTTATCATACCAGTTTTTGTATATCCAGATAGTAATAGGATACCCTATACCCACAGCCACTACAAAGCTTATGGCGTATTTTAGCGGTGATGCGAAGAAATCAAACCCACGCATTGCTTTTGCGAGTATGGGTGCAGCCACAATGACAAACAAGGGAATAGTATATAATTCAAATCTTTTATACTGAAGGTATTTTTTCTTAATTCTGGCCAGGCGTTTTTGAATATTAAGAACAGACTGATTATAAAAATCCAGGTTCGTTAACAATTTAAGCTTCCCAAGTGTCAGCGTTATCATTATAATTGTCCAGAGAGATGTTAATGTCCCTGAAAGAAGAAATTTTGTATCAGCCGAAAAACGGATAGTAGATGTTACCACATAAAGCAAAAACAGAAACCCTATAATTAATGAAATCACTTCGTAATTCTTCGGAGTATCCATCGCTGATTTTGCTCTATCCAAGTTGGTTTTTTTTAATAACTCCCGGTTGGTTTTCAAATTATCCGACAATTTTTTATCGTATTTCAACCATGTTTGCTTTAAATCATCTAATTCCATGTTTTTATCTTTAATGGTTCCTGAATTGTTCTTTTAAAAATTTCTTTAACCGGCTTATTTTAGTAGCTACATTGGATTCCGATATACCAATAATCTCAGCAATATCTTTTTGTTTATAATTATCAAGATAAAGCAACATCAATGCTTTATCCATTCTGGATAAACGGTCAATAACTTTATAAAGAATTCGGATTTCCTCATCTGTCCGTGGATCATACTCACTGTCGGGTAGGATAAATACGGAATGATCCAGGTCAAGGGGTTTGTCAATACGCTTATTTTCTTTACGGTAAAATGAAATAGCAGTATTTAAGGCAACCTTATAAATCCAAGTTGTGATTTTAACGCTTCCATCAAATCTTTTCAGCGACTTCCATATCTGCAATAAGATCTCCTGTTCTAAATCCCTGCGACTTTCAGGATGTGAGCAGTATGAATTGATAATCTTATATAAAAGATTCTGATTCTTTGTGATAATTTCAATAAACTCTCCCTTTTCCACTGTTGACTATTTTATCAATTTATATATCATTATTCGCAGAAAAGATAAAATATCACAAGAAGAATAAACTTTTAAGAGGGATACCGGCTTGTCAATTTCCGGTTACAGGCAGTAGAGAAATTTTTCCGGCTGGATTATTCAAATTTAGATTGATGAATATTAAAGCCTTCAATAAACTCGATCTCAACTCCGTTGGGGTCTTCTATAAACACAAATCGAGCTCCGCTCGGCACCTTAACAGGTCCTTTAATGATTTCGATGTTTTTCTCTTTCAGCATCTTAATAGAGACTGTTTAAAAAAGTGTGTCAAAGTTAAATTAAAATAAGAATTTTAACTTTGAAAAATATGGTACGCAAAAAAGAAAAAAGAAAATTAAAAGATTTAATACCAGATGACCACTTGCGAGAAGAAGTGACACGACG
>JAIPBW010000080.1 GCA_021738505.1 Bacteroidales bacterium
GATGCGATGATGCGATGATGTGATGATGCGTATCTTGAATTATGAATTACGAATTACGAATTACATTTGCGAATAAGAATATACTAAATCCGCGTTAATTGGTGTGTAATTAGAGAAATTAGCGGACAAACAACGAACAAGGAACACGGAACACGGAACAAAATTTAAAACATATGAACATAGCAGTAATTGGTTTTGGTGCCGCAGCCATTGGATTTATTGAGAAGATGAAGGACTCGGATCATCAGATTCATGTATTTGAGCAGAGTAAAGATATATACTCGTCCAGCATTTCAGGAATTCGTGCGGATGGAAAATTATTTATTTCCAGGGATATGGGTGGCGATATAGATATTGATTTGGAGCTGCAACGTAAGTTGGTGGATTTCTGGATCAGTAAGACCAATACCAATTCAGTTGACAAAGGAAATTCGTTTAACAACAGTCAGTGGTATCAGAAATTTTATGACCAGGGATTTGACCCTGTTACAGCAGAGTTTATGCACATTGGAACGGACCAGTTGAAGCAGGTTTTATATAATATTTTTGAAGACTTCAAATCCTATTCCAATGTTCATTTTCATTTTGGTTTTAAGGTGGAGGATATTCATGTTGATAAACAATACATTCAGCTAAACAAGGATGAAAAGCTGAAATATGAAAGTGCAGTTGTTTCTGTAGGGCGAAGTGGTCATCGCCTGGTCAATAATATGATTACAAATTATCCCGAACTGGTAAAAGATAACACCCGCATGGATCTTGGTATTCGTTATGAATTGCCGGATCATGTGGTGCAGGAACTGAATACGGAAATGTATGAGTTTAAGGTTAAATACAAAAGCAAAACCGGTTATATGGTCCGCACATTTTGTAATAATCCTTCGGGATATGTGGTGACGGAGAACTACGGGGATTTTGCCACGGTTAACGGACATGCCAACCGCAAGCAAAAGAGTCTTAATACAAACTTTGCCATCCTCACTACCGTTGAGCTAACCGAGCCATTTAATGATCCTGTCGGATATGGCTCGCATATTGCTAAACTGACGAATCTATTGGCAGGAAAGGATAAGGTTATCCTGCAGACGTATGATCATTTTAAACGATCAAAACGCACCAAAAGTCTTTACCGTGTGAAATCAACAATGCCGGATGAGCAGTATATAATGGGAGACATTAATCTGGCTTTCCCCCGGCGCATTATCGAAAGCATTATTGACTTTATCGAGAACTTAGATCAGGTCGTTCCGGGAGTTGCCTATCCGGATAATCTCGTTTACGCTCCGGAGATAAAATTTTATTCCAATAAAATGGACAATGAAAAATATGAGAACCTCAAATTTATTGGCGATTGTTCCGGGGCAACGCGGTCTATAATTTATGCTTCCGCACACGGACATCTGGTGGCGGAAGATCTGTTGGCTAAGAAAGCGGAGTGAGAGCTTAATGATGATTAAACCTGGTTTATTTACCCGTTTTTAAAACGTCATCTTATTTCCCGTTTCGTTTTCAGCCACGAATGCACGAATTTTTTTGTGTAATTCTTAGCATTCTTCAATTCTATTCCACATGAGTGATATTTTTTCTATCATCGTTTCATGTAATTTTGCAATAGCACTGCAAATTTACATATTTTTAGGATTTTAATTGATTCACCAAAACCATTCGTCTTCAATTCGTGTATTCGTGGCTTTACCAAATCATTCCAGTCCTTTTACAAAATTAAAGTTAGAAGAAGGCTGAACCTGAACGGACTTATGAAGTCGTTTGATCAGCGTAGCCAAACGATTGCCGGATGGTTTCTCATAACTCAGATCAATCAGAAAGCGATGAAACCCGGAGGCGCGTAACTTATCTGCATACTGTGTAAGAGAGACCGGTTCATTTGGAAAAATATGCGTTACCCCATCTATAGAAGTGCGGTGGAAAGTTTCGTTTTTGTCTGAGGTAATTTCATTGACATTTACCGGCATACGCGAATAAAACACTGATGGATAGAAATATACCGGAACGATGCCGTCTTTGTGATGCATTGCTTTTAGATTTTCCAGTTCATTTTCCAATGGTGTGATAAAATGACGGATCCCTTCTTGTTTTAAAAGATCTGCGGCTGCATCATTTAACGTATATACATTTTCATTGGTAATCAGGTCAACCTTTTCACTGAAATATGTTTTCTGCGACAAATGGGATAGTGAAAATCTGTAATAACCATGTTTGTGGAGGTTCTGAAGTAAGGAACGATAAAAGCTGATAGCATCTTCCGGGATAAACTGCGGCAATTCAATGATGACTTTCTCTTTGTTTTTTTGGAGAAACTTAACATCCGGACGGAATTCTTTCCATTCGCTACGCGACAAGTTGAGAAAAACACCTGCTATGTCGGGCATATAAAGTTTTTTCATCCAGTTGATGGAATTTACGCGAACATAAACTTCATCTTTCTTTGCCTTCTGTTGGTTTTTTCCGGATTGCAGCGAGCTGATGATTTTTTGTTTCTTCCCCGCCGGCAGGTTACCCGGCAGCTTTGTTGTCCCTGACTCCAAAGAGGAAGGGAACTTTTTTGTGCGGTAATCTGTAAGGTACACCTGATCATTTATTTGAGCATTGTCAGGTATTTTGCCTTTGACCGTATACGTATTTTGCTCAATTTTTTCAACTTCTTTTACTTTGAATGCGGCCCCTTCCTGTGCTTTCCGGGGACGAATACGCAATCTGTTGGCTGTTTCTATTGCAACGGGAGAGGAGAAGGTAATGCTATCTTTTGTCTTTTCCTGAATCTTTCCCAAAAGCTTTCCGGTGTAGGTATCTGAGCTAATGGCGTTTTTAATATTTCCCTGCAGGAAATAACCTGTTTTTTCTCTTCCAAGGTCCTGTTTGAGCATTGCTTCTGCTTCTGCGATTTTCTCCGGATGATCCAACGCCAGACGGTATGCTTTTGCCACTGTGTAAACATATTCCGCGGATTTCAATCGTCCTTCAACTTTTAAACTTGCAATGCCTGACTGCCTGAACTTCTCAATATTTTCTATTTGTTGATTGTCTTTCAGATTAAAGATGAAATCTTTCCCTTTTTCCGTTGCGTACATCCGCCGGCAGGGTTGCTTGCACAAACCCCGGTTGGCGCTTTGTCCGCCCAGGAATGAACTAAAGAGACACATGCCGGAAAATGAATAACAGAGAGCTCCATGTATAAAGACTTCCAAATCGATGGGCGATGTTTGAGCTATCTTATCCAGCTCGCTCATTGTCAGTTCCCGGGCCAAAATGATACGTTCAAATCCTTTTTCTGCAGAGAATTCAGCACCCAAAGAATTATGATTTCCCATCTGCGTGCTGCCATGGATTTTAAGTGTGGGGAAGTGGTTTTTGATCAAATGATAAACGCCCCAGTCCTGAATGATTACAGCATCAGGTTGAAGGGCTTCCAGAATATGAAGGTTGTTTATTAATTCGGGTAATTCTTTCGTTTTGATTAACGTATTCAGGGTGATGTAAACCTTAACCTGTTGCTCGTGAGCTTTTCGAATAACTTCTCCAAGCTGGTTGTTGGTAAAATTAAAGGCTCGTTCACGGGCATTAAACGATTTCATCCCAAGGTAAACAGCATCCGCGCCGCCTTCCAGGGCTGCATAAAATGCTTCCGGATGTCCGGCCGGCAGTAATAATTCTGGCTTTCTCATACTGCAAAAATAAAATAAATTGGTAGCTTAGTTGATTTTCTGCTTTCTCAAAATCAATCGTGCTTCATTTTGAGGAATTTTTGCATTATTTGAATATTTGGAAAAAGTATTTTTAATTTTGTTCTTTAAAATATTGATAAAAAAGAACCGCCAGGATCGGATTGATTTGCCCCCGCATTATATATAAACAGGGGAAATATAGTACTATTAAAATCAGGAAATCTCCATGGCGAAATTTTTTTCGACACACAGTTGAAAGATTAAACGCGAAGAGCGAGTTGTTGTTGATGTGAAAGGGCGAACGAAGCGACTTAAACGTCCCGGTAGCTATCGGGATTAGCGACCGGAGAGAAGAAGCTAACGTTGAAACCGGTAAACAATTTAACGGATCAACGATTTAACAAAACGACTAAAAAATTGCTTTTGCAGAGATCAAAAGCAAAAAATAATATAAAAATTTGAAAATAAGCATTTTATTAAAAATCAGACAGATGAATCTACTCAAAGAGATACTTGTTTTTATTTTATTGATGATCAGCGTAAATGCTTTTTGTGTTCCACCGGAAGGAAATCCGGAAGAGCAGAGTTTTAATAAAGAGCAGGTCAGGCAAACTGTTGACAGTATTTACAGTCGAAACCCCGAAGCAGCTATAGCATTTTTACATTCTCATAGAAAAAAGAACACTATAAAAAAAGAAGATCAAGTGTTCCTTCATAATCAGTTAGGGAAATATTATTATGAACAAGGTCATAGTGATTCGGCCAAATATTATTATGAAAAGGCAGTGGAGATTGCAGAAAATCAAAATCTGGAAAGACAAAAATACAAGCAGATTGCGGAACTTGCATTTTTCTATTCCCGCGAAGGTCAATATGAGCGTGCAGGGGAATTATATAAAACAGCAATTGACTATTTTCGTAAAAATAATGATTCAATTTTATTGGGAACCACCTTATCAAGTTATGGTGGAACATTAGATGCAAGTGGGCAGAAAAAGGCCGCTTATAAAGCGTATCAAGAGGCTATTCCAATGTTAGAAAATACGGAAAAGCATTTAAATCTTGGAACTGTGTATGAAAATATAGCAAATATTAATGCTGATTTTGGTTATGAAAATCGGTATATAGCCAATATAAAACAAGCTATTGAAGCCTATAAAAAGCTGGAGGACAAAAGATTTTTGGCTGAAGCTTATGCGGGCATGGGAGTGTCTTTTAAAAAAAATAAATCGTACGACTCGGCACTGTATTATTACAAAAAATCGGATAGTATTGCTGTAGAAAAAAATTACCCGGGAGTGATAGCGCGCAATGCGATGAATAAGGGAAATATCTTTGATTCAATGGGCGACAAACAAAAAGCCTTCCGGATGTATCAAAAATCATTGGAACTATCGAAAAAGCATAATTTGTTATATGGTCAATATGTCAATTATTCCAATCTTGGAGACTGGTACAAGAATGCAGGGAATTACAACAAAGCGGTGAATTTAATGGAACAAGCTTTGACCATAAGCAGAAAATATAATTTTCCGGAACGAAATATATTGTTGAATAATCTTGCAAAAGCTCATGCGCAGATTAAGGATTTTCAAGGGGCCTATCAGTATATGCAAATGTATGCTAATTATACAGACAGTCTTTATAAAGAAAAAAAGCATAAAGAGTTGATGGATTTGCAGACAAAATATGAAACGAAAAAGAAAGAAGCTGAGATCTTGCAATTAGAAAAGGAAAACAAACAAGAAAAATTAGACAAGACATATATTACGGCCGCCGCATTACTAATAGTCCTTCTCTTAACGGGTATTACAGTCTGGTTTTATCAGAAGCGTAAAATAGCTATTCAGAAGGCTCAAATTGTAGAAAAAGAGAATGAGAATATAAAAGCAAAACTTGAAATTAAAAATAAAGATTTAATCAGTAATAGTCTCCATCTTGCTAATTTACAAGAGTTTGCTCAGGATTTGTCTGGTCGTTTGAGAAAACTAAAACCATACATCCAAAAGCAAGGGCAAAAAGAGTTGCAGGAAATCCTGGATATGCTCAAAAAATATAGTAATCAGGATAAACTATGGGAAGATTTTGACCACAGATTTAAGGAGTTAAATCCACAATTCTTAAACCGGCTGCTGTCT
Source organism: Bacteroidales bacterium (assembly GCA_021738505.1). Taxonomy (GTDB): domain Bacteria; phylum Bacteroidota; class Bacteroidia; order Bacteroidales; family PWNQ01; genus PWNQ01. Next base: position 5,822 of record JAIPBW010000080.1, read on the forward strand.
TATTGCCCGGATTTGACTACTGCTGAAGTGAGGTTGTGTTCCATGTTGTATCTTAATATGAATACCAAGGAAATTGCTTCAGTGACGAACAGGAGTACCAGGACAGTTGAAAATTTGCGATACCGCGTACGTAATAAGCTAAATCTTTCTAAAGATGATAACCTGACTGCATGGCTTTATAAATTGTAAGTATTTGTTTTTTGGGGAAACAAGTACTGCATCTCTTTCTTTTAATCAGTTTTACTATTTAATGTCTGTCTATAATGTCCGATTTCTGCGTTACGCTCGTTTTTAAAACAGTCATCCCGATGTTCCAATCGGGACTCCTGATGATAAAAAACCTCGCAAGCCCCCGATAAATGCGGGGGAACCTTCTGAACAGAGACATGATCACTAAGACACCTTGTCCACTTTATAGACAGACTCTATTTATGATGATATAATAGTGATATTGGAAATCCAACTGCAGCAGAAAATACTGTAGATATGAGTAGACATTAAGTAGAAAAAAACAAGAAAATCTTTTTTGTGAGTATTTATTGAGTGCTCTGAAAATAGCATTTTATCCTCTAACCTTTTATCATTGCAAATTATAATGTCAGGCTTAGCTGTATCCGGAAAGTTATTTTACTTCTCCCCAACCCCCCGATAGTTAACTTTTCTGAGCTGAGGTTTTATTGTAATATCCGAACAACCTGCAATATAAGGACTGCAAAACGAATAAGATAAAAAAAGAAGAAAACGATGAGAACAATAATTTTACTTTGCATTATGATGCTCCTTCATTTTTCTGCAGCTATTGGACAGGGAACAGAGCCGATAGATCGTGGTATTGAGTAATGATTGCAAAGCCTCAGATCATTCTGTTGCTATCGACGCCACAGTTAAAACAAGAATTAAATTGAAATTCAGCGCAGTGACAATGGACAAGAGGTTACATCCATCGAAAAACACAATGGTGCAGGCAAAAGTAATGAAGTGGTAAAATATCAATATACGGGTAATGATGTTACGGAAGGCGTGGTTTACTACCGGCCGAAAAGAGTAGATTATAACGATGTGTGGGAATGTTTTGGAGATTTTGATATTCAGAATATAAAAAGGATCCCAAATTTAAGAAGCGAGAGATAGGCCACTATGCGTTTTGTTTTGCCATTATATAAAAAAATTCGGACTCGCAATCCTTGACATTTTTTATTGCGATAATCTATTATTGTACTGCGATTTTGGCATGCGGATGAAACCAGATGGGAGTCTGTTTTCAAAATATGTGATAATAAATTAATCAAAAAAAGGAAAAGGTAAATTACAAATTTAATTTTAAATTAGTTTTAATCTTAACGTTAAACATATTTTCTTTGGGAAATATAATTGGCCAGGCTCCGGCAACTCCAATAGAAATTACAGGAGCAAATGGAGCGTCCCCTTACCGAAGTGATTTAACACAATGGGAGGGCTCCTGGCAGGCGCCCCAGGCACTTTATGACCGTGGCATTTATCAGGATAATCCGGATAAATGGTATCAGGAAGATGATAATGAAGGTAGTACGTGGTATGAAGGAAATGGAGGGTATGGGATCCTTGTTATTGATTTAAAGCAAGTGCGAACGCTGAATCGTTTTCGCGTATTCCAGATGATGAGTTCTGATGGAAAAGTAACGGATATAGAAATATTTAAAAACACATTTTATACAGGCAGCACGGCACCTTTACATTCTGATAATGGTTGGGTAAGTGTTACAAATGGTAAAGAAACTGTCTCAGATGGTAATCTGCAGAATAGTACTACACCTGAATATGTAGATAGTCCAACTGATATTAGCACATCGGATTTTTCTACTCGTTATCTTAAACTTCATGTCTATAATGACGGAAGCTATGGTAATACCAGTTATATTGAAATAAAAGGAATTAAGGGTTATTATCATGATGGTAGTTATTCAATTAACTATTTAAGAGGAGAAAGAGAAATACCAACGGTAACAACGGATAATGTGGATGGTATTACAAAAACTGCTTCTACAGTGCACGGTAGCATTACAAAGACAGGGACCTCTTCAATTACGGATCATGGAATATGCTGGAATAAGCAGGGAAGTCCAACATTATCAAATGCTTCAAAAAGTGAAGGTTCTGCATCTTCCACCGGTTCGTTTACTTCTTCTATATCAGGTTTGACCCGCAATACTACATATTACGTAAGAGCTTATGCTCAAAATAATAGCGGTATAGATTATGGAAATGAACGGAAGTTTACTACTGACGGGCCTATACCAGCAATCCCAATAGAAATTAAGGGAGCCAATGGAGCATCACCTTATAATAGTGATTTAACACAATGGGAGGGCTCCTGGCAGGCGCCCCAGGCACTTTATGACCGTGGCACTTATCAGGATGATCCGGATAAATGGTATCAGGAAAGTGATAATGAAGGTAGTACATGGTCTGAAGGAAATGGAGGGTATGGTATCCTTGTTATTGATTTAAAGCAAATGCGAACGCTGAATCGTTTCCAGGTATTCCAGATGATGAATTCTGATGGAAAAGTTACGGATATAGAAATATTTAAAAATACATCTTATACGGGTAGTACGGAACCCTCTTATTCCGATAATGGCTGGGTAAGTGTTACAAGTAGTAAAGAAACTATCGATGATGGAAATCTACAGGATGGTAATACACCTGAATATGTATATAACCCAACTGATATTAGCACATCGGTTTTTTCTACTCGCTATCTCATGCTTTATGCTTATAATGACGATAGTCATGGTCATGGAAGTTATATTGAATTAAAAGGAATTAAAGGATATTATTATGGGAACGATTTTTCAATCAATTATTTGCGCGGAGGAGTTGAAACAATAAATAAGTCAGCTCCATCCGGAAGTGGTACTTCCAGCGATCCTTATAAAATTTCTTCCATGGCCAATTTTTCATGGCTTGTTCAGAACAGTAGTGAATGGGATAAATATTACGAACAAACGGCTGATATTGATGCCAGTCAGACCCAATACTGGGACGATAACGATGATAACAGTGACGGGGATTTGTATAATGATGCTGATGACATTACAAATACTGGAAATAATGACGGGTTTTTGCCTATCGGAGATCAAAATACGGAATTTACAGGTACCTATGATGGTAAAGATCATACAATAGTTAGATTGACTATTAACCGAAGTGTGGACTATATAGGATTATTTGGTTATTCCATAGGAACAATCAAAAATCTTGGCGTAACCAACGTCGATGTTAAAAGCGATAATTCTAATTATCAAACAGGAGGCTTAATCGGTCAAAATGATGGCACGATTGATAATTGTTATAGTACCGGTTTAGTCGATGGCGGACTAAGAACCGGAGGTCTTGCCGGAAGGAATGAAAGTGCTATAAAAAACAGTTATAGTAATGCAGAAGTAATTGGATTTGACTCGAAAACCGGGGGACTTGTGGGTTGGAACAATGGTAGCATATCCAAGTGTTATGCTACAGGTATAGTTTCCGGAACAAGTCAGGTTGGAGGTCTGGTTGGATCTAACGAGAATTCGGTATCTGAATCTTATAGTGCTGGCGCAGTAGAAGGCACATTACCAGATGCTTGGGGCGTTGGTGGATTAGTAGGTCTAAATAAATACAAAATTTCCAATTGCTACACGAAAAGTGATGTTGCACGACTTAGCGGATCTAATTCTAATATTGGCGGATTCTGTGGTTATAATGATGACGGTACTATTGAATATAGCTATTCGACTGGTGATGTAATATATGATGGAAGTACAAATCCGGTTAATAAAGGGTTTGTTGGAGGAGAAGATAATTCTCCCACTTATACTAATAATTTTTGGGATTGTAATACATCCAATCAAAATTCTGGTATTGCAATCGGTGCTACCGCAAAGACCACTTATGAAATGAAATCCAAAACCACTTTCACCGGCTGGGACTTTACAAATACCTGGGCTATTGATGATGGTTCCAAATCCAAAGCCTTAATAAATGATGGTTATCCTTATTTGTTGGATGATAGTGGATACCCGCTTCCTGTTAACTTACTTTCCTTTACAGGCAAGCGGAAAGCGGAAAGCAGCGTAGAACTCAACTGGTCCACAGCCAGTGAGCAAAACAACGACCGCTTTGAGATCCGGCGCAGCAATAATGGAGAAGATTTTACTTCCATCGGAAAGCGCAAAGGCGCCGGAAATAGCAACGAAATGGTGAAATATCAATACACGGATAATAACGCACCGGAAGGCACGGTATACTACCGCCTGAAACAGGTGGATTATAACGGAGCGTATGAATATTCTGAAATTGTTGTGATCCGGGAAAAAGACAAGCAGCAGGAAGGCAGCTTAAGCGTTTATCCCAACCCGGTTCCCGGAAAGTTTAATCTGCAACTGCCGGAATACGAAGGCACAATGCAGGTTGAAGTTTACAACATGACGGGGCAACAGGTTTATAAAAAGGAAATAAAGGAGCGCCAATCCCTGATCATCCAAAGCTCCGCATGGCCGGAAGGTGTTTATATGACCATTTGCCGCACACCATATAACGTATTGGAAAAGCGGATTATTAAGCAATAAGAATACAATAAGATATGATGCTTTTAAAGCCTCTGTTCATTTTCGGGCAGAGGCTTTTTATTTCATCCAGTAACTGTCTTTAGACTACTTACACCGGGATGCATTAATAATTTATTGTCAGTAGACTTTACCTGTGGATATAAATTTTGAGACTTATCAGTAATCGTATTCCATTTGTTCAGGCGGATGACAAAGGAGAACATAGGAAGCAGGTTGAAAAAGATTTTTAGATCTTTAAATATTCATTTTTTTGCTGCTAAATTTTCCCAATTTGGGACTCTTCCCCATTTTTTTTCAAACGCAAACGCTTTTCAAAATATTTGCTTTACAATGGCTTTACTTCCGTGTGAGTAGTATTTGAGTAGTACAACTGCCGGTATTTCAATATGTAAAATCATTTTGATGGAGTATTATTGTTGACATTTGATCTTTAGCAGATGCACTTTTGTGCTATGTAAAAATTAAAATGTAAAAGAAATTTCAAAATAGAATTGAAGAATTATGAAACGATTAACTTTACTCTTGTTTAGCTTATTATTTAGTGTACTAATGCTGGCCGGCACATACTCCGGTGGTAGCGGTACTTCCGGCGATCCCTACCAGATTGCAACTACGTCCGATTTAATTGAACTGTCAAACACATCTTCCGATTGGAATTATTATTTCATTCAAACAGCCAATATATCTTTCAATGTTGACGAAACTCTGGTGGACTGGGATGGCGACGGAAGTGCAACATGGGATACCGAAGACCAAAAAGGCTTTTCGCCGATCGGGAATAGCAGCACATACTTTGACGGTACGTATGACGGTCAAAACTACAGCATTGACAATCTTTATATTAATCGCTCAGCTAATGATAATATTGGTTTATTTGGATATGTATCTGATGGTACTATCAGCAATTTGAAAGTTAGTAACGCAGATATTACTGGAAATGAGTTTACTGGTGTGTTATGTGGACAGGTGGTTGTGTCAAGTTCATCGATTGACAATTGTGAGACAAGCGGCAGCCTTTCGGCGACAGCTCAATGTGGAGGCATGATTGGCGGAGGTGACTGTGAAATTACAAACTCAAATTCTTCAGTAACAGTAACCGCTGGTAAAATTGACGATTGGAGTGATGCCGGAGGGCTTATTGGCGATGCTGAAGGTACCATTACAAATTGTTATGCTACAGGCGATGTTACCACAGAAGGCCGAAATGCCGGCGGACTTGTAGGTTGGGTTCAGGGAGATCTCATCATTGTACAATCCTATGCGACAGGTAATGTAACGATCAACTCATCGTCAAGCTCAGGGGAAGCCGGCGGTTTGGTCGGTTCATACAGTGGAAACTAATCTCAAATTATGAATTCTTATGCAACCGGAAATATATCTGTCGATTATAGCGATAATGGGGGCGTTGGTGGACTGATCGGGCAATTGTCAGATGATCCGCTCATAGAGAATTGCTATTCTTCCGGTGAAGTGACGAATTCATCTACATCATCTACATCATCTGGCAATATCGGAGGCTTAATCGGGGAGTTTGAAAACGGTACAGAAACTCCAACCCTGACGGATAACTTTTGGAATAATAGCATTAATAGTTCTATAAGTGGGATTGGTAATGACAGTGACAACGGTGTGACCGGCAAAACAACTTCCGAAATGCAGGATTACAATACCTTTACTGATGTAACCAACACTACAGGGCTAACTTCCGCCTGGGATTTTGTAACCAATCCCAATGATGATGTAGCCAATGATGATCACTGGGATATGGACCAAGACGGAACAGTGAATAACAGCTATCCTATCCTTAGCTGGCAGGATGGAGCGGATAATGTTTTAAGTGGTATTACCTTAGTCTTCAACACCAACAATGTTTCAGGCACGACAATCGAACTCCCATTGTACGATAATGTGGATGTGACTGTCGATTGGGGCGACGGAAATACAGATACTTACACTTCTACAGGTATGAAAAGTCATACTTATAGTAGTGACGGCACCTACACCGTGACGATTTCAGGTACTTTGACTCATTTTGGAAATACAAGTAGCCAGAATACCTGGATAGGATCTCAAATGTTAACAGAAGTAACCAGCTTTGGGGATCTTGGACTAACTTCATTAGCCGGAGCTTTTAATGATTCCGATAACCTTGCTAGTGTTCCTTCCGGGTTACCTTCATCGGTTACAGATTTAGAAAATTGTTTCCGGGATATTGATCAGGCAAGCATAACCAACCTTGGTAGCTGGGATGTAAGTAATGTAACCAATATGCGTGAAATGTTCAATAATGCCGGTTCTTTTAATCAGGACATCGGCAGTTGGACCGTGAGTCAAGTAACCGATATGTCTGCAATGTTTGAAGATGCAACAACTTTCAATCAGAACCTTAACAACTGGGATGTGAGTTCGGTTACAGACATGTCGCGCATGTTTTGGGGTGCAACGGTTTTCAATCAGGATCTTAGCAATTGGGCTGTGGGTTCGGTTGAAAATATGGCGAATATGTTTCATGGTGCAGATGCATTCAACCAGGATATCAGTAACTGGGATGTGAGTTCGGTTACCAATATGTATGAAATGTTTAGGGATGCAGATGCATTCAACCGGGATATCAGTAGCTGGGATGTCAGCTCGGTTACCAATATGGCCGGCATGTTTGCTTATACTCCTTTTAACCAGGATATAAGCAGTTGGACTGTGAGTTCAGTTACCAGTATGTCCATTATGTTTACTCATACACCTTTTAACTATGACATCAATAGTTGGAATGTGAGCTCAGTAGAAAATATGGCTGGAATGTTTAGTG
>JAIPBW010000002.1 GCA_021738505.1 Bacteroidales bacterium
AAGCCACGAATGCACGAATTATTGACGAATACCTTCTCCCTATTGGTCTGTGCCGTTTATCACATTCATGCTAAATTTTCAAATATTAGCATCCAGGGTTTCCACCCCTTCCACTTCGTTTCAGGGATTGGTACCCCTTGCTGAAGGCTAATCCGTAAGGGTTGCCAATTCCGCTTTCGGCTTCAGGTGGTTGGCTAAGGGGAAAGTCCGGTCAGATTTTTTTAGCTTAGGTCTAAACATGTTTGTGTCAAAAAAAAACACCCGCCGAAGCGGGTGTTTTTCCATGTTACTATACCGTATCTTTTGCCAAAGAGAGAGCAAAAGATTTGAGTAATTATTTCTTCAGGTATTTATCCAGCCAGCCATAAAATTCTCTGTGCCAAAGCACGGAGTTTTGCGGCTGCAATACGAAATGCGATTCTTCGGGGAAGAACAGAAGTTTGCTCGGTACGTCCTGCAATTGCGCTGCATTAAATGCCTGCAGACTTTCCGTGTAAGGAATCCGGAAGTCGTTGGCACCGGTAATGATCATAATGGGCGTATCCCAGTTGTCAACATACAGATGCGGAGAAAATTCCGTATAGCTTTTGGGCTTAGGTTCTTGCCAATAAGGGCCTCCAAGGTCTTTGTTTACAAACCAGTATTCTTCTGTAGCGCCATATTGGCTCTCCAGGTTAAACATACCGCAATGCGAAATAAAGCATTCAAAGGTTTCGGGATGTTTTCCGGCGAGATAAAATACCGAATATCCGCCATAGCTGGCACCTACAGCTCCGAGCCGGTCTTCGTCCACATAATCTTCTTTCGCTACGGTGTTGATTGCTGTCATATAATCTTTGATGTTCTGACCGCCATAGTCACCGCTAATCTGATCATTCCAATCCTCTCCGAAGGAAGGTAGTCCGCGTCTGTTCGGAGCTACTACAATATAATCATTTGCTGCCATCATCTGGAAGTTCCAGCGATATGAGAAAAACTGGCTAACGGCACTTTGGGGGCCACCCTGAGCATATAGCAATGCCGGGTATTCCTTATCTTTATCGAAATTCGGCGGATAAATAACCCAAACCAGCATTTCTTTGCCATCGGATGTTTCTATCCATCGTTCTTCGCTATGGGCAAGCGTTATTTTATCCAGCTTTTCATCATTCACATGTGTCAGTTGCTTTTCTTTTCCTTCCATGTCAACGGCAAAGATCTCCGTAGGTAAGGCCATGCTTTGCTTGGCGCCAATCAGACGGTCACCGGCAGTATTCACATTCAGGTAATTATGCTTGCCTTCGGTGATCTGGTTGATCACGTTATTTTCCACGTCCAGTTCAAAAATCTGCTGAGTTGCATGAACGCCGCTGATAAAATACATTTTTTTACCATCCTTGCTCCAGGAAAATCCTTGTGCATTATAATCAAAATCCTTACTCATATTTGTCACATCTTCTGTTTCCAGGTTCATGACCATAATGCGGTTTTTGTCCGATTCAAATCCATCCTCTTCCATGCTTTCCCAGGCAAGATAGTTGCCGTCGGGAGAATACACCGGATTACGGTCGTAACCTTCAAATCCGTCTTTAGTTAGATTTTTGGTCTCTTCCGTTTTCACGTCATAGAGATAGATTTCCGAATTCGTACTAAGCGTATATTCTTTTTTGCTCATTTTCTTACAGACATAGGCGATCTTATCGGAGTTCGGATTCCATGTGATTTGTTCCATGCCTCCCCAGGGATTAAGCGGGCTGTCGTATTTTTCTCCCTTCATAATGTCCTTATGATTCCGTAAAATTTTGCCGTCATAATCTGCAAAAAATACGTGGCTATATCTGTAGTCATGCCATTCATCCCAGTGGCGGTACATCAGATTGTCTATAATTCGGGCATTTGCTTTTGGCAGGTCTTCATGAACTTCATTAGCTGTTTTGTCCATTTTAACTTCCTTCACGTAAAGCACTTTCGTTTGATCCGGGGCATATTCAAAACCTTTAATACCGTTTTTTATATCTGATATTTTCCTTTTGTCGCTACCATCCGGGTTCATTTCCCAGAGCTGCATATCATCATTTTCGTCGGGAGCCAAAAAACCAATTTTATTGCCATCCGGTCGCCAGCGAGCACCACTTTCCGAAGCTTCTTCCGTAGTTGTCAGGCGGGTAACATCTTCTGTTTCTAAATTTAGCTTAAACAAGTCATTTTGGCCTGAGTTTTCTTCCAGCTTATACCGTGTAACGCCATAAAGCACATGCCCGCCATCCGGCGATAATTGCACGTTATTGACACGGCCCAGCTTCCAAAGCAGCTCGGCAGACATTACATCTTTTTGCATTTCACTTTCACTTTCTGCTTTTGCTTTTTCTTGGTCATCAGCCTTTTCTTTTTTATCCTGGTCACAAGCACTCATGCTGATAAAAAGTGCAGCCAGGATTACAGGTATCCAATGTTTCATAGCGATTAATTTTATTCAAACGGTAAATCAGCCTTTTGGTGTCTATCAATAACTTAGTCCGGCCTATTTACGTCGCTTTTGGGATTTATAATTACATGCTTTTATTCTACGTCCCGAAGATATAACGAATTGATGAAAATACAAATAATAAAATCGATACTTTTAAAAATATTCATCAGGGCAGCTTAACCGTCTGCGGCTTCAAGCCGCAAATGGCTCACTATGCTGCTGCAATCTGCCGGCAGGAGCTTCCTTAGGTCGCTCTGCCGTCAGCGCAGCAGCAAAGTTCGCCACTTCCGGGCTTTTCGCCTTCGCCGGGCTGCAAAAAAAGCAAAGTTTTGCGTTCGTTGTTCTGTGCTTGCCCTCTGTAGAAATTTACTTCGTATTTTACAGGGTAAACCGTGAAACGCGACGTTAGGAGCTGTTTCTCCGGGGTTGGCTGATTTCGCTGGGGTTGGTTATTGTTAATTTATTGGTTTATGCTTTTTATTATTTTTCCGATTTCATAACCTCATCGGGATTAATTCGACTTACATCTTTCGGTCTCTTCGTTCGCTTCGTCTCTTCGCTCGTTAATCCCGATAGCTATCGGGACGCTTAAGTCGTTCAGTTCGCATCGTCGCCCAATCGCCAGCCCCATTCATCATTCACCTGTGTGTCGGAAAAATTTTCACCATACAGGCACGCGATTTTCGATGCAGGTTAACAACCAAACCATTTCTTTTTTGTTAACCCAGCAGTGAAATACGATTATCAAAGGAAAAATTAAAAGAGTCAATGATGAAAATATATTTTAAGAAGAAAAAACAAGTGTTTGCCGAAATGGGGGAGTTTACTATTAAGACCGATCAGGCAGAGAAGTCAGGGGGGGATAATGAATTTCCCGAACCCCTCCAAATGTTTCTGGCCTCCATTGGCACGTGTGTCGGCGTTACAGTCAAAAACTTTTGCGATCAGCGTGAAATCGATACATCCCAAATAGAAATCGAGCAGAAAAATAAGTTTCATCCGGAAAAGAAGATTATTGATGAAATGAAAATAAAAATTTCGGTGCCGCCGGATTTTCCGGAAAAATATGAAAATGCGTTGATAAAATCTGCTGAAAGCTGTACTGTAAAACGGCATTTGCGTGAAGATATAAAGGTAAAGACAAGTATTGTCAGAACTTCATAAACTTCTTCCGTGTAACATGCTCGTTTTTTCGTAGCTCAAGAATATACATACCATCTGCAAAACTAATGATTTCAATTTTTTTATGGTTTTGTGCCATTTGGCCGCTGTATATCAATGTTCCGGTTGATGAGTAAATTTTAAGGGCAACTTCGCCGAGATCGGTTTCCACGAAAATTGAAGTTTTCGCCGGGTTAGGATATAACTTAAAATTATCTGTTCTTTTTTGCTGAATGTTGGTAGTTGTATCCGCAATGTTTTCACAGGAGCATAGCGTTAGAGCTTTTTCGTTAACAAAGCGGTTTTTTGCCGGAATACTGTTGTCGTCCAGCGCATTAGGATATCCAATAGCAGGCCAGGGGATGTTATGGTCCCAAAATTCAGGTGCTGAATTCAAATACATGCTACTATCAGCCAGACTTCCGGTACCTGCCGGCATAGTCATTCCTTTTACATTGTTTCCATGTTTAAAATGGTCTGTTCCGGTTATCATATATTGGCTGTTGATGTTCGAGGACATACTAACTTCATTGCCAACAAAGTTTTGTTTATCAGTAGCATTTGGATTTCCGAGGGTCATAATAATACCGTAGTTTTCTGTACGGTTTCTGAACAGCGTATTGTACGGACCACTGGGGCCCCAATAATGGTCAATAAAGATGTTCTGAACGATGTTGCTTTCAAAAAGATTGGCAAATGAATAATGGCCATGCAGTGAAATATCACCGGAAGCATCCTGCGGTTGTTCACTACGGTAAACATCCCTGGAATAATTGTACGCAATTACATTGCTGTTAGCGCCGGCTTTGGTCATGATAGCATGCCGCAGATGGCTGAAGATATTGTTTTCGGCTTTGTTGTAGCTTGCATAATGGGTAAACATCAATCCATAACCGCGGGTTCCGCCGCCATCATATTGATAGCTTTCATGAAGATAATTACCGTAAAAGTTATTCTGCGCCGATTGGCCTACGCGAATATGGGCGCCTGCACTTTTCGCCGATTCAACTCCTGTTACTCTGCAATTCCAAGCATAAGACAGACTAATATTATGGGCTGTGCCCCCCTGAATGCTGTCTTTATTTTCGATATAAAGACATTCCAAAGCTGCGTTTATTACCGGATTGATTATGGTTATCCGAGGATTCAGTGCGCTGTCCAAATCCATGCTTAGTTTGTTGCTGAGAAATACTTTTTGGTTTTCAATTTTTTCAATACGGCTGATCATACCGGTTACATTATCTGCCCAGGTGGCTGGTTGCGTATCCCAGCTGCCATTGTCCTGGCGGATTTCCACAAAGTCTCCTGTATTGAAGTGGTTCGTGCTATCCAGCAACAAACTGTCTGAGCCTTTTGTAAATCCTGCAGTTAAAGAAATCGTCGTGGAGGTATTCGTTCCATGCATAGTAATGCCGCTATTGTTATAAAGAGACAGAAAGGTAGAATCCGAAGTGGAACCTTTTAATCGCACGTTGGACGGAACCGCCAGAGAGCTTCCTATACGAAAAGTTCCCGGCGGGAGTTTAACTGTACCGCCTCCCAAAGTGGCAATAGAATCTAAAGCTGCCTGTATTTCCGGCTGAACATCGGTAACACCTGTAGATTCGGATACCGATAACGTAAGACTGACAGTGTTTTGGTCATAGGCGATGCTATCCGTTAAACCGGCATGAGACCAATTGGTTATACGGGTCTCCGGAATCACCTGGGAAAAGCCCAATTGAGGAATTATCAGCAAAAGGATGAATAAACACTTTATTCTCATGCTACAAAAATAACCTATATAGGTATCTATATGCAATCTATGTGTGCAGAATTTGGAAAAATGTAAGGTGAGTTCCCAAATTTGGAAACTAAAATGCGCTCAAGGAGAGCAAAATATAGTAGAAAAGAATAGATTTGTCAGGAGATTGCTCTGGTAAACAGTAATTTACTGAGTTGTGATCGTTGTGAGTACCGGATCTCTGACTGAGGTAGATTATTGAAAAAGGGGAATTTAAACGATGAAATCCGGAGAGCGTTTTCAACTCTTACAATAAAAAACCCCAACAACCTCAGGCAACGTAGCGTTGCCATCTTGCTTGTTGGGGAAAAGTGATATTTTAATCCGGTATTCTCGTTAATGATCAGTAATCGTAAATGGCTTGTTCGATTTACTCTTGCTCATTGTCAAGAATATCTATCTGAGCTTCTAACAGGGCTATTTCCCGCTTAGCTTTATCGATTTTTTCCTGAAACTCTTTCTTCAGGACTTCCGCATTTTTGCTGTTGGCTAAAAATCCGGTGTTGTTTTCCCATAGCTTAACGTCTTCTTTCAACTTATTGATCTTGCTGATCAAGTTGGCTCTTTCTTTTTTGAGTTTACGTTCTCCACCGGGGATTTCCTTAAGGTTTTCCACATGGGTTTTGTATTTTGCTGAATTGACTTCAGTACTGGAAATACTCAGATTTTCCATGTGTTTGTTAATGATGTCCTGATAGCGTTTTTGGATCTCATCTTTCTTTTCGAAAGGTACGAATCCAATGTTCATCCATTCTCGCTGATACTCTTTAAGGATCTTCAGATTTTCATTTTTATCTTCTCCGAACTCTTGATTTTGAATGCGCTCAATGAGTTCTTCTTTTTTCTTAAGGTTTTCTTTCTCTTTTTCTTTGATGTTTTTAAAATATTCTTCTTTAGCGTTAAAGAACTTATCATTGGCCGCACGAAAACGTTTCCAAAGCTTATCCGAATGTTTGCGGGATACCGGACCGATTTTTTTCCATTCCTTTTGCAGGTTGATAAGGTCGCGTGTAGTTTTTTTCCAGTCTGTACTATCCTGCAGAGCTTCGGCTTCCAGGCAAAGATTGAGTTTCCGGTTGTAATTGTCGCGTTGCTCCTCTTTAATGGCTTTGAAAAATTCTTTTTTATTGTCAAAGAATGTATCCACGGAAGTTTTAAAGCGGTTCCAGATGGATTCGTTGTATTTTTTAGGGACAAAACCTATGGAGCGCCATAACTTCATGAGCTCTTTGACCTCGTCAGTAGCTTTATTCCATTCCTTTACGGTTTTAAATTCCTTCGTCAGGATATTTTCTATTTTTTCGCAAAGGGCAGTTTTGGCTTCCAGATTTTTTTCTTGTTGTTGTTCCAGGTTTCTGTAATGTTCTCTTCTTCTGGTATGGATTTTTTCTGTGGCACTCTTGAAGCGATTCCATACTTCTTCTTTTTTATCACCCGGCACAGGGCCGATTTGACGATATTTATCGTGTAAAACCTGTAGTTCTTTAAACGATTTGTTGACCGAAGGTTCTAACAGTAGCTCTTCGGCTTTTTCGCAAATGTCAATCTTCTGCTCCAGGTTTTTCTTCATATCAAGATCCCGGAGTTCTTTATTGATCTTTACCTTATCAAAGAATTTTTCGACCAGGAAATGGTAATTTTTCCAAAGCTCATTCACATTTGCTTTGGGAACCATGCCTATTTCTTTCCATTTTTCCTGTAAAGCTTTAAAATCGTCGTAAGTTTTCTTCAGTGTTTCTTCTGAGTTGATCAGTTCACGCAATTCTTCCAGAATGGCTTCTTTTTTCTTCAGGTTTTCCTGTTGAATGCGCTCCTGTTCCTTGATGTGTTCGGCACGCTTTTCTTTATAGCGGCTAAATGCTTTGTGAAAACGTTCTTCCAGTTCATCTTTGCCGGGTTTTTTCTCCTGAGCTTCGGTTTCGGATTCAGAAGCTTCTGATGTCACGGCCGTTTCTTGTTCAGACTTCGTTTCCTCAGTGGTTTCTTGCTTTTTGTTTTCTTGTTCTTCTTTGTCAAGATCCCGTTTTTCCAGGTCTTTTGTTTTTTCTATATCTGTTTTCTTAAGATAAGCGACTTTGATCAGGGCAATTTTGCGCTTATGCTCAAGAATATCTTCTTTATTCACAATTTTTTCCAGCTCTTCAACTAACTGCTGACGCTCCATGGAGTCATAATCAGGTAACTCTGTTTCTTTAGGGCTTTCTCCTGATTCAGCATCTTTTTCATCATCCTCATCATCGTCTCCTTTTCCGGTATCCTCACCAAAGTCATAAAACTCCCGTTCGTTGTCATCATTTGAGTTTTCCTGACCTTGTCCGGTGGTTTTTTCTGAAGATTCTGTTTGCTGTTCTTTAGTTTGAGGTGTTTCCTCTTCGGAATCAGCGGAAGGTTTTTGTGATGCTTGATCTTCTATTTCTGTTTCTTCTTCTGTTGTTGTACTATCCGCAGCGGTTTCTTTTTCTTTGTTTTGTGCTTCTGCCGGTTGAGAGTCTTCTTGCTGTTTTTGCTCCTCACTGGCGTCTTGATCTCCATGTGGTTCCTTTTCTTCCTGTTTTTCGGATGAGGTTTCCGTTTCTTCCTGCCCGGATGCTGAAACCGGGCTAACGGTGTTTTGAGCTTCTTTCTGTGGATTTGCTTCTTTGGGGAATTGCTCCTGATTTTCCTGATCTTTACTTTCTTGTGTCATAGGATTAGCTTAACAATTTAATGTGTGGTTACTACTAAAAATAATGATTTAAGATGTTTTGAATCTGATGATTCATTTATTGTTTTCCTTTAACAATAGCCTTTCCCGGCTATTGTTGTTCGCGTTTGTTCTTGTTTTGTTAAAAATTTAAAACCAGACATTTGCTTGTCTGGCTTATTCGTTTATGGCAGCAAAAATAATAATCTTTTGGTTTGCACCAAACAGGAATAAAATATCTTTTAAGTACCCAAAATACAGTTACTACTTTCGATCGCTAACTGTTTGTACTAAAACCTGTTGTAATCGTTTCTTAGTGCAGCGTGTGTTCATTGAATATGATATAACCTATATTAAGGCCAAAGGCCAAAGGATTATTATGTCCCTGATAATAGTTCAGATACAAACTAATAGGGCCTAGTGGAGAGTGATACACGAGTCGTGAAGAGCCAATAAAATAATGTTTGTCGAAATAAGGTCCCAAATAAGCCTGATTATTTTCCCCGGTAGATAATATTTCTCTGAAAGGCTGAAAAGTGTATATTTCGTTACGAAAATTAAAATCCTCGGCAAGTTTGAAGATCCCTTTAACACCGACTCCTGCATAATTATTGGCATTAAAATTCCGGAGGAAAACGGTTTTGCTTTCAGGGACTGGCGTGTATTCATGAGCCATTAGTAAACTTGAGGTTTGATTTTCAAACAATGACCGGTTGGATAAAAATAAGTCCACATCATATCCGAAGGTAAACCAGGATGACGATTTGAGGTAATCCTTATATTGAAAAGAAACCTGCAACCATTGGTGTAGCTTTTTTACGGTCTGTTTATTTGGCGCTATTGAACCGGGTGTATACGTTGCTTCTCCCCGGAAATTTTTAACTTCTGCTTTTATGAATTTCCCTTTAGTAGCAAATTGTTTGCGGTTTAGTGTGTTGTATTGATAGGTAAATTCAGTGTTGTAATTCATAAATTCGGTTTTGTCTGTCGTATCCAACCGGCTGAATTGATTGGACTGGTAATATCTGTTAGTGATATTCCCTGCAGATATAGAAGCTTCCAGTTTGCTCTTGCTTGAAACAGGCGCTCCAAATGTTACCGTATTCCGGAAGTCGTTTTTTATCAGGTAGGAGGGGGTTTTATCTTCAAAAAATGTTGTTGATGTTTTGAAATAATCCCATTGGTTATAAGTTGTGCCTCCTTTGATGTAGAATGGGGATTTACCGGAGAAATCAAGCCGGCCTTTGGCACTCACTGAGGAATAAAACCTTCCAATGTAGGTGTTTAGCCGGATATTTCCTGCCTGATTGCCCAAAAACTTATATTTTAATTGTAAAAAAGCTTCATTTATCGGGGCCGAAGATACGGTTCCTCCAAATTGTACTTCGATATTTTTATCTTTTTTTACTTCCAGATCCAGATGATAATAGCCACTTTCCTCATCGTAATTTGCTTCCGGATAAATGTATTGAATATGCTCATTAGCCAGAACACGAAAATAATCCTCTTTGATCATTTTTATTCCCACAGTATCTTTGTCATGTAATAACATGCGATTGACAAAATTGGCTTCATTGTTTTCCAGTCCTGAGATTTCTATATTATTGAATACCAGCGGAGGCGATTTCTTCTTGAAGTTTTCTCTTTTTTGGCGTAGCTCATCAGGGAAAACACTGTCTGTAAGGAAAAGTCTGATTTCATTAATTTTGCGCTCTGTGGCTACATATCCGCTGTCTATAAAGGCTTTCCGGCGGCTAAAATCTAAAATGCTGGTGTTTTTTGGCACCTGTGGTTCAATCAAAACTGAGCTTTCACAATAGACATCATACTGTGTTTGCTCCATCATAATGGTTCGGATTTGCGACACCAGATCGGAGGGGTCGGCCGAGGAATAATTACCAGCTACATTCGAACCAATGATCATATCCGGAAAAAATTCCTCTAACATCACATCTGAAGGGAAGTTATTATACATTCCGCCATCCAGCATTATTTTTCCGTCAATGGTTATGGGTTTAAAATAAAACGGATAGGTCATCGAAGCCCGGATTGCTTTTCCCAGATTTCCTTCGGAAAGTGTTACAGCCTTATTGTTTTCAATATCTGAAGCGATACACCGAAAAGGTACAAAAAGGTTGTCGAAATCGCGCTTGCTTGCAGTTGTGGCTTCCGAGAATATTTGCATAAAAGCAAAATCCATTTGAAAGGGCTGGATTATGCTGGACGGAAATTCTGGTTTCCGAATGAGGGAATCATATTTTAGGGCTAAAGAGATCCACGAAGAATTGGGTTCTTCTTTCATATATAAGTAAGTGTATTCTTCTTCGACTTCGCCTTTAGCCCATTGCAAAAAGTTATCTGAATTTATCAGAGAATCGATTTCTTCCGGCGAATAACCGGAAGCATACAAACCACCGATAATAGCGCCCATGGAAGTGCCCGTAATATAATCTATGGGAACGTGGTTGTCTTCTAAAGCTTTTAAAACACCTACGTGAGCAACTCCCTTAGCACCTCCTCCACTAAGCACAACGCCAACACTTTGCCCTGAAAGATTATTATAGGCAAAGACCATAAGAAATATGATCAGGTATAAGGATTTGTGATGTGCCATTTTTTAGGAAAATGATTTCGATAAAATTATAAACAGATTGGTAAAGTAACAAATCTTTTTATGAAAATATTATATGGTACTTTATTTTTTTTGATTAACAAAATCGGATCATTAAGCAGTACGATTAATAAAAACTTACATTTGGTTATATGTTAAAAAAATAAGCCAGGAGGTTTGCACCTTCTGGCTTATGTTAATTATTTGTCAGGAGATAATTCCTTTTAAATTTTATCTAATGCTTGTTTCAGGTCATTGATAATGTCTTCTTCATCTTCAATGCCCACGGCAAAACGTACCAAGCCATCACTGATTCCGGCTTTTTCTCTGTTTTCGGGTGACAATTTGGAATGCGTCATGGAGGCCGGATGTTGAATTAAGGTTTCTACTCCACCTAATGAAACTGCTAATAAAGCAATTTGCACTTCATTCATCAGGGTTTTCCCGGCGTCAAAACCGCCTTTCAGTCCAAAGCTGATCATTGTACCAAACCCGTCCATTTGTTGTTTGGCTAATTCATATTGCGGATGACTTTTTAGCCCGGGATATTTCACCCAGTCAACTTTAGGGTGCTCTTCTAAGAAATAAGCAACGTTTTCTGCTGTTTTCTGAGCTTTATCAATTCGAATTCCTAAAGTTTTTAATCCGCGGTGTACCATATAAGCCTGATGCGGATCCATGTTGCCACCCATGTTTACGAGGGTAGTGCGGAGCA
Source organism: Bacteroidales bacterium (assembly GCA_021738505.1). Lineage (GTDB taxonomy): Bacteria > Bacteroidota > Bacteroidia > Bacteroidales > PWNQ01 > PWNQ01. Next base: position 11,400 of record JAIPBW010000002.1, read on the forward strand.
ATTTATAGTGCTCTTCGGTTTTGGCTACCAGCATGCCGGCAACTACATCAGCATGACCATTGATAAATTTGGTCATGGAATGCAAAACAATATCGGCATCAAGTTCTAAAGGACGCTGCAAATGAGGGCTGCAGAATGTATTGTCAACACATACCGGGATATTATGCTCATGGGCAATAGCTGAAACCTTACGAATATCGGTGATTTCTATCGTAGGATTGGCAGGTGTTTCAGTGAAAACGAGTTTAGTGTTTTCCTTGATAGCCTGGCGTACCTGCTCAGGATCAGTGGTGTCAACAAACGAATATTCAATGCCAAACTTGGAAAAGATATTTTCCATAACACCTCTGGAAGGGCCATAAATAGCATTATGAGCTACCATGTGGTCTCCTTGTCCTAGAAATGCAGTATATAATGTGGTTACTGCCGACATGCCAGAGCTTGTGGCTATACCTCCGTAGCCGCCTTCCAGGTCGGAAACGGCATCCTCGAGGGCTCCGATTGTGGGATTACCCAGGCGGGTGTAAATATATCCTTCGCCTTTGCCGCTGAATAGCTCTGCGCCGTGGTCTGCATTGTGAAAGGCAAATGTTGATGTTTGATAAATCGGAACTGTGGCACTCATGTATTTGTCGTCTATAGTACCACCATGAACCATTTTGGTGTAATTACCCGTGTGTTTTTTATCCATAATAATTCTGTATTTTGATGTGATTTTTTTTTGATGACAATGTCGGGATGAATAAAACGAATTTCCCAATTATTCTATGAAAGCAACCTGAAATTGAGTTTTTTTTATTGTGAAATCCTGAGCGTTCAGGTTGTCAGTATATTGTAGTTAATGTATAGCTTTCATTATAAATTATGGATTGCAAATGTAGTAATTTTCATGAGATTATTATCTTTGCCTTGATGATTATACAGAAAGAAATACGTTTATCTCACCATTCCTATGGTGTTCACTTAATTACAGAAGAGATAACCAGACAATTATCCCGGTTTCCGAAAGATGGGATTTTACATCTCTTTATTAAGCATACGTCAGCAGGACTTACAATTAATGAAAATGCTGACCCATCGGTAAGACATGATTTCGAGCAATTTTTTGACTACCTTGTTCCGGAAGCCTGGTCTGGGTATACGCATACCATGGAAGGTAGCGATGATATGCCGGCTCATATCAAAAGTAGTTTGTTTGGAAGCTCGGTATCTGTTCCTATTACTGATGGACAGCTTAATCTGGGAACCTGGCAGGGAATTTATCTGGGAGAATTCCGTAAGCGAGGAAGTCAAAGACAAGTTGTGGCAACGATCTATTCCTGATCATACCAAAGAACTGCCGGATTGCGTCTGACAAAAGCTATGAGTTCAGGGAAAAAATCCAGGAAATCATTCTGCATTTCACTATAATGATGTTTGATATCTTCTATGGCAAATTCCATTCCCGAATCGAATGTTGTTCGACGGGATAATCCACTCAAACTTTGATGTAAACCCTCCAGTTTTATATAATTTTTGAGCCAATTTTGCATAATCATAAAAGGCAAAAATTTTCGCGTACGTTTAGGTAAGATCAAATAGTTTTTCAGTAGCAATTCGTAGCTTCTATTGATAAAGGAGTCCATATTCATCTCTGTGTATCGATCCCAATTATTGGCGAGAAAATGATCAAAAGTGAGATCGACGATAACGCCGGCATACATATGATATTTTGAGCGCAGGAGTTGAGTGCTGTGCCGGATTTTGGGGTGCTCATCGGTAAATGTATCGATGGTATGATGTAAATGGATCCCTTCCTGTATTTTTGGGGCATACTGATGTTTTTGGCGGCCTTTTACTGCATCAGCAATAAAATTCCCCAATATAACTTGCGGGTCTTTTCCGGATAGATAAAGGTGCGCCAATAGGTTCATAGCAATAATAAGGTACAAAAATAGGAAAATATTGTTTGATTTATTGTACCAAAAGTATTCCAAAAAAATATTAGCTTTGCGCTCTAATGATAAAAGTATAAAAAAATAAAGATAAAAGATATGCAAAAACTTCTGTTATTAGGTGATGAGGCGATTGCTCAGGGTGCAATAGATTCCGGTTTATCCGGTATGTTTGCTTATCCGGGAACGCCATCTACAGAAATCACCGAATATGTGCAAGGGTCTGCTGAAGCCAAAGAAAAAAATATACGTTCCAATTGGTCAGCAAATGAAAAGACAGCCATGGAGGCTGCCCTTGGAATGTCTTATTCCGGGAAGCGTGCCATGGTAGGCATGAAGCATGTAGGGCTTAACGTAGCAGCGGACGCTTTCGTAAACTCCGCTATTACAGGTGTTAATGGTGGGCTGATTGTTGTTTCCGCCGATGATCCTTCGATGCACTCATCTCAAAATGAGCAAGATTCCCGTTTCTATGGTAAGTTTGCCATGATGCCGATATTGGAACCCAGCAACCAGCAGGAAGCCTATGAAATGACCCGTTACGGATTCGAACTGTCCGAAAAATACCAGGTTCCTGTCTTAATGCGCATTACAACGCGCCTGGCTCATTCACGTGCCGGTGTTGCAAGGAAAGAGCCCTTAAGTCAAAATGAATTAAAACTTCCCAAGGATAGAAATCAATTTGTTTTGCTTCCGGCAATAGCTAGAAAACGCTATAGCGGGCTTTTAAGTAATCAGGCGGCTTTTGAAATGGAGTCCGAGAAGTCCGAGTTTAATAAATACATTGATGGTGAAGATAAAAGCATGGGAATTATTGCCTGCGGATTGGCATATAATTACCTTGTGGAAAACTTCGAAGATGACAAAGTGCCTTATCCGGTCTTGCGTCTTGCTCAATACCCAGAGCCTCGCGATATGATTGAGCGAATGGTGAAAGAAACCGATTCCATTATGGTTTTGGAAGAAGGTGCTCCCATACTGGAAGAGCGGCTTCGCGGATACATCGATGAACATTTGAATATCAAAGGGCGCATGGACGGGACTTTACCAAGAGCCGGAGAGCTTAATCCCAATCATGTAGCTGTAGCTTTAGGACTGGAAAAGCCGCGCGAAAATAAAGTTCCTGAGATTGTGGCCGGCAGACCACCGGAATTATGTGCCGGATGTCCGCATATTGATACTTACAAAGCTCTTAATGAGGTGTTAGAGGATTATGGCGATGGTCATGTGTTTTCTGATATAGGATGCTATACGCTTGGTGCCCTCGATCCTTACAATGCAATTAACTCTTGTGTGGATATGGGAGCTTCCGTTACTATGGCTAAAGGTGCCGCTGACGCCGGATTGCATCCGGCTGTTACCGTTATCGGGGACTCAACGTTCACACACTCCGGAATGACCGGATTGCTTGATGCGGTTATTGATGAAAGTAAAGTTACTATCATGATCCTGGATAATGATACCACAGCCATGACAGGTGGACAATCTTCATCAGCAAAAGGACGCATAGAAAGTATTTGTGAGGGGATTGGAGTTGAGCCGGAACACATACGGGTGATTAAACCCATCAAAAAACACCATGAAGAAAATGTACAGATTATGCGTGAAGAGATGGAGTACGATGGTGTTTCTGTTATTATTCCCCGCAGGGAATGTATTGTTGCGCTTAACAAACGCATGAGAGCAAAACATAAAAACAAAAAGAAATAAAACTACTCGGTAAATTCAATAAATGAATCCTGTGTGATGAGTATGTTAACAATACTGCATAAAAGCATCCACAGCACCGATTAATAAAAACTTAAAGTTATGAAGAAAGATATCATATTAGCCGGAGTAGGAGGACAAGGGATATTATCAATCGCTGCAACCATTGGTACGGCTGCGGTTGAGAAAAACCTTTATCTGAAACAAGCTGAAGTTCACGGGATGAGCCAACGTGGAGGTGATGTACATTCAAATCTTCGCTTGTCCGATAAGCCGATTGCTTCTGATCTTATTCCTATGGGTAAAGCCGATTTGATTATTTCTGTTGAACCAATGGAATCCTTGCGCTATCTTAATGTTCTCAGCGATGATGGCTGGTTGATTACCAATACAACACCGTTCAACAATATTCCCAATTATCCGGATATGGACGATTTAAAAGCGGAGATAAGCAAACTACCCCAACATATTGCGCTTGATGCCGATCAAATGGCTAAAGACATTGGCGTGAAAAAAGCTGCCAATATTGTTGTTCTTGGTGCCGCATCTCCATTCCTGGATATCGAATATGAAGCCCTGGAAAATGCTATCAGAGCAATCTTTAAAAATAAAGGTCAGGAAGTGATAGATGTAAATCTGGAAGCTTTAAAAGCCGGCCGTGATTATGCCGAAAAGAATAAATAATCCTTCTTAAAAAGAAAGTAAAAGCCGTTTCATATTTCTGGAACGGCTTTTTTCGTTTAGCAAAAGTATATGTCAGCTTATAATGTCTTATTTATGGTTATTCCAATGACTGAAATAATTAGCCAGAGCAAATGACAGAGTCATAAAATGAACGAGGTAAAAATACATAATCATCTAAAATAAAGACAGATACAGGAAAGGGCATAAGCGAATGAATATTTGTTTCATAGGGTGATAACCCTGCGCTTTTTTGTACTTTTGTTTTGTTTAAAAGAAAGTATCATGGGACGTAACAGAAACCGGAAACCCTATCTGGAAGAAGTGGAAATAACAGACTTCGGTGCTGAAGGTAAAGCGCTGGGTAAAGTCGATGAAAAAGTTGTATTTGTGCCTTTTACAGCACCGGGAGATATTGTAGATGTGCAGGTGAGTAAAAAGCGCAAAAATTTTATGGTGGGACGGGCAGAAAAATTCCACCGTTATTCTGAATTGCGCACAGAACCTTTTTGTAAACATTTTGGGGTTTGTGGCGGTTGCAAATGGCAACATGTGCCCTATGATAAACAATTGGAATTTAAGCAACAACAAGTGACAGACCAATTAACACGAATTGGACATCTGGACATCCCGGAAGTTTCTCCAATATTGGGTTCCGACAAAACCCAATACTACCGGAATAAGCTGGAATTTACCTTTTCGAATATGAAATGGATTACGGATTACAGGGATGATATGGATTTCGACCAGATGAATATGAATGGGTTGGGTTTTCATCCACCCGGAATGTTTGACCGCATCCTGGATCTGGAAGAGTGCTATTTACAACCGGATCTGTCGAATGTCATCCGTAAGCGAGTCAAAGAACTTGCAGAGCTTAACGGCTATTCCTTTTATAACGCACGCAAAAAAGAAGGATTATTGCGTAATGTATTGATCCGCAATAATGAAAACGACCAATGGATGGTCGTGCTGATCCTGAACTCGGACAACAGGCAAGCTTTAGAAAACATTCTGAAACCATTAAAGCAGGAGATACCCCGGATCACTTCAACGATGTATATCGTGAATAATAAACTGAATGACAGTCTTGATGGTTTGCAGGCCAAGCCGTTTGAGGGAGAAACCTATCTTACAGAGAAGCTGGAGGATTTAATATTTAAAGTAGGGCCGCTTTCCTTTTTTCAGACAAATACTGGTCAGGCTTTAAATATGTATCGCAAAGTCAGGTTATTTGCTGATATCCAACAGGATGATATTGTTTACGATCTTTATACCGGAACCGGTAGTATTGCTTTATTTGTAGCAGAGCAGGCCCGTAAAGTCGTTGGTATTGAATATGTTACCGAAGCCATTCATGATGCTAATGTGAACAAAGAATGGAACAAGGTTGAAAATGCGGAATTCTTTGCCGGAGATATGGTTGAAGTGTTGAGTGATGATTTTATTGCAGAGCAGGGCACACCAGATGTTATCATTGCTGATCCTCCGCGTGCCGGCATGCACAAAGATGTAATTTCTCAGATGTTAAAAATAGCTCCCCGCAGAATTGTCTATGTGTCCTGTAACCCGGCTACACAAGCCAGAGATGTAGCAATGATGAATGATAAGTACGAGATTAAAAAAGTGCAACCGGTGGACATGTTTCCACATACGCATCATGTGGAAAATATCTTGTTGCTGGAGCGAATTGATTAAATAATTGTAGGTCAAATTTTAAGACTCTTTACCAGAAGGATTTTCAATAATCCGGACAAGCTTGTGGGTACATGCCTTCCAGTCGAAATTACGACTAACAAAATTCCGGGCATATTCCCCTGTTTCCCGTCGTTTTTCCTGATCTTTCAGAAGCTGAACAGCTTTGTCAGCATACTCCTGAGCTGACCCGGCAATCTGCAATTCTTTATCTTTTTCAGCTCCAATAGGCTTCCATGCAGATTCTGAAGTTATGGAGGGCAATTGCATGGCCATAGCTTCCAGAATTTTGTTTTGTAGCCCTGTTCCGATTTGCATCGGAGCAATAAAAACGTTCGATTGGTTGTAAACCTCTCTGATGTCATTCACCCAGCCGGTTACAACGATGTTTTTGCCGGCAAGCTGACGTATCGCCTTATCCGGAGATGCTCCGGCGAGAACCAGAGTTGTTTCAGGAGCCTGATTCCAAATTAAAGGCATTACTTCTTTAGCCAGGTAAACAGCCGTATGGACATTGGGAAGATAGGACATATTCCCGCTGAAGATTAGTTCATACTTCTTTTCAACTTTCGGATCAGCCTGAAAAAAATCGATATCCACGCCATTTCTGACCACGTGCAAGTCAGGCATATTAAGGTGCTCGCGGTCACTTTCCGAAATTATTGTATGATGATCAAACCAGGAATAAATGGTTTTTTCATATTTTTTGACTCTATTGTATTCTATGGCCAGCAACATTTTCTTTAAACCACGGGTTGCTTTCATTCGTTTTTTCATGCTAACAGAAAAGGCATCCTGATAGTCGATTGTTTTGGGGATATGAATGTTTTTTAGCATTTCAGCCGTACGAAATAACTGGCAATAAATATGATCAATAGATTTTTGTTTAACCTTTTTGCGGATTAGTTTTTGTGCTTTAGCTGAATAAAAATATCCGGTTTGCAGGGGTTTTCCTGCGATAAAAAAACGAAAAGTATGCCATGCACGGCATATCTTGTTTTGTCTGAAAAAGTAGATTTCGCTGCAATAGGGCTTTAGCGTATTATATGCTTCGCTACTGATTTCCTTTGAGTTTCCTGATGCCAGTAGTACAATGTCAAAATGTTCTGCCAATACTTTGATTTGGTGAAAAGCACGAAGCTTATCACCCTTTTCAAGCGGATAGGGGATACGTGGCAACAAGATTAATAATTTCACAGCAATGGTTTTAGCCTGAACCGGTCAGGGATGTTTTTTAACATTTTATATTTTGGCACGAATACATATGCCATTCCATTTTTGCGATGTAAAATTACTTTAAAATTTTTGAACCGGACATGTTTTATCGCAACTCACATGAAAGAATAAAGACGAGGAGTCGAGTTCCTGTCTTTATAATTTATGTCTTAAAGCAATACAACAACAAAAGTCGGTCGATGTTAGGCATTCGGCAGTTTGTTCCAAGCCTGAAAAATATTTCAAATTCCATTCGAAAAGCTAAGAATGCAGGTTATCCATTAGCTTCGGTGAGCTCCTGATAAAATTCTGTTAACTTTTTGGCGTTGTCTTTCAGGTTGTAATGCTCTTTAACAAGTTGAGCGGCATTTTCTCCGATTTTATCGGCTTCAGCGGGATTATCCATGCAATATTGTATTTGTCTTTTGAATGCATCTTTATCGTCTGCAACCAGCAAATGCTCTCCATCAGTAGCATCGATACCTTCAGCACCTATAGATGTTGTAATGACAATATTTTTATTAAGCATCCCTTCCAGAATTTTGATCCGGATGCCGGAACCGGAAAATAACGGAACGATCATCATATTTTTCGACTGCATGTATTTATAGGCATTTTCCACTTCGCCGTCTATCGCCAGGCCCGGATCGTTTCTTTTCTGTATCCATTCCGGCATGTTTCTTCCGGCCAGGGAAAACGTTAAATCAGGAAAGTTCTGATAGATCTCAGGCCAGACCTTATCCAAAAACCATATTATGCCTTCCTGATTGGGCAGCCAGTCCATAGAGCCGATATGAAATAAACTGTTTTTTGTTTTTGTGGCTGTGTGATTTTTTACATTGATGGCTTTCAATGCAAAAGGCAGGGTCATAATTTTTGCATCTGTAGTATGTTGTTCAAAAAATGCACGATCTACATCAGTGATCGGTATAATACCATCATAATCGTTGCTGTGTTTGACTTCATAGTTTTTGAGTTCACCAGCCAAAAGTTTCAGGTAAACTTTTTTTAGTGGATTGTTTGTGTTTTCGGCATATCGTTGCCAAATCTGATGTTCTATATTGTGTGAACGAAGTACGATCTTTGCATCGCTAAGTTCCCTTATGTCCTTGATGTAAGGAGTGAGATACAATGTTTCCAGTTGGATGACATCAAATCTCCTTGCTACTAAAGTATTTCTTAGCACATTCCGAAAGTCTTTGCTTTCAAAGCGTCGAACGATATAACTATGTTTGGAAAACAGGTGCCAAAACGCCTTAAGTGGACGAATACGCAAATCAACCTCACCAAGAGCAATACCGGTTTGGTATTTGTAATCTTCCGGTATATCTTCCAGTCTCACCGTATATTTATGGGTATTCATGGCAATAACCTTCACTATATGTCCTTCCATAAGCAGACTTTGAGTGACTGCATTCATTGCTATCGACCCACCTTCTTTCGGGGGCCAGGGTGATTTATTACATAATTGCAGGATACGCATTAATGTTGTTTTATAGTGGATTTGATTTTTTTGAATATGCGCTGATAGGTGTCAGAATGTAAAAAGGGAGCATCTGTTGTAGCTTTTAAAGTAAGAAATATTCCAAGGGGTAATAATGCGATGGCTGACATCCACATACCCCAAAATGGCTCTATAACTCCTTCGCGGATAAATTTTTCGCCTGTGATGGAAACGACATGATATACTACAAAAAGGAGAACAGAAACTACGACCGGGAAGCCAAATCCACCTTTACGGATTATAGCTCCTAAAGGGGCTCCAATAAAAAATAGGACGATACAGGCAAAAGGCAAGGTGAATTTTCGGTGCCACTCAATATCATGGCGCCGAAGAAGCTCTGCCTTCTTGTCCAGTACATTATCAGTATAGTCTATGTTGTTGATGATATTTCTGACATTGTTGACTGCATTCCTGATAATGATTTTTTGTTCTTTGTTTTTGAAATTGACCAGAAGGTTAGGGTTTAAGTTCGTTTCATTACTGATGAGCGTAGGAAAGTTAGGATCATTTTCCATAAGAGAGTCCATGTTTAACTCATTTTCTTGTGCTATATTCTTAAGCTCATTAACAGTATATCCGTGGACGCCTGCCCTGGAGACAGGATTTAATTTCTTGTTTTCTGAAGTATCTTTTTTTGTCTTTTCTTGTCTTTGTGTTTGCGATCGTTTTTGGATAAACACATCTTCTCTGTTTCTTAGTGAAACTTTGGACGGTTTGTTTTTTGAAGATGAAATGGCAGATGAGAATATAGTAGATAGTTGTGAGTAAGAGATGTCAGAAGAGTCACTATTGGATTGGGGTTGCCGGGATGCTATTTGATAATTAGTGAATTTATCTTTGTAGCTATCCTTAAATTTCTGTTTTCGTTCGTAGATCTTTTCTTTAATGGAATCCCGGGATTTGTCAAGCTGATTGATGTTCATCATCTCGTAATGGTTCTTGTAAAATTGCTCATTGGTTTGTTCAAATGAGAAAGAGGACAAGTCTATTCTTCTGATTTCTTCACTAAATTCAGTAATCTGCAGAGGCCTTGAAAATTTATCCTCACGATTACGGATGCGTTCCAAATAATTTTTTCCGTTGAACAATCTGAAAATCAAAAATCGCTTGTCTTTTGTAACTTGCATTGTTCCCGAGTCTGCCTTGGTAACACTAACGTTGCCTTGCTTTTTACTATGATCATAAATAACAATATCCTCTATTGTTTTTCCGTCATCGCCTTTTTCATTAATTTTTATGGTGTAATTCTCTATTTCGTCATAGAATATACCCGGTTGAATAGAAACAGCGGGTTTTTGCTTTCTCACATCATGCAATAAAAGGCGCATTTTTAAATTCGCCACCGGCATAATGTTATTGGAGAACACAAAAGCAATGATGCTTAAAAACGTAATAAAGACAACCATGGGCTTAATAGCCGATTTTATGGAAATACCGGCCGATTTCATGGCGACCAGTTCATAACGTTCGCCAAGATTTCCAAAAGCCATTAATGAGGATAACAACACGGCCAGGGGCAAAGCCAGAGGAACAAATGTGGAAGAAGCGTAGAACAACAAACGGGCAATGATATGCCATTCAAAGCCCTTGCCTACAAGGTCATCTATATATTTCCACAGAAACTGCATTAACAGGATAAACAGCGCTATAAAAAATGTAGCGATGAAAGGGCCAATGTACGATCTGATGATATATGAATATAACTTCTTCAAAAATTCTCTTTTTTTAGGTCAGCAAAGTTAGCGTTTTTTAATAACGATTGATCAGAGAATTTATGTTATTCCTGCAGTATTTCTAAATCAGATGACCTTTGTAAATTCGTATTTACTGCATATGGACTGTTTACTTACGCCCGGAGCAAAAAAATGAACATGGTTTGTTTTAATCAGTTCTATAAAAATTCTTGTATTCAAGGATGAATATATAGTAACCAACTGAATATGGGATGTACAAATTCCATTTTGAATTGCCATTCGTTGTCATGATAATTTGTTTTTTGATATTCTGGAGAAAAATGCTATTTTTGAGCAATTCGTATAATGCAAATAAATAAGGCAACAAGCATGTATTTTGAAAGCATATAAAGTTTGAATGAAAAGTTAAAACATGTGCGTTCCATCCCTAAAACAGGGGTTAAGTCGTATATTTAAAACACTATAAGTTATGAATTTACATGAATATCAAGGAAAACATATTCTGAAATCTTTTAATGTTCCGGTTCCGGAAGGAAGAGTAGTATATAATGCAGAGGCTGCCGTGGAAGTGGCCAGTGAGATAGAAAACAAAACGGGGTTTAGTAAATGGGCTGTAAAAGCTCAAATTCATGCAGGAGGCCGTGGCAAAGGTGGCGGAGTAAAAATCGCCGAAAGTTTGGAAGATGTGTATACTCACGCGTCGAATATTATCGGGATGCAACTTATTACCCCACAAACCGGCAAGAAAGGAAAACAGGTAAACAAGCTCTATATTGAGCAAAATGTGTATTACGATGGTCCTTCGGATATTTTGGAATATTATATGAGTGTTTTGCTAAACAGACAAACCGGACGCCAGATGATTTTGTATTCACCTCGTGGTGGTATGGATATTGAATCGGTGGCCGAAGAAACTCCGGATCAGATTTTTAAAGAAGAAATAGACCCCAAGATCGGCCTGGCAGATTTTCAATGTCGAAATATTGCCTTTAATTTCGGACTTAAAGGGGATGCATTCAAAAATATGATTCGTTTTGTCAAATCGCTTTATGACGCTTTTCTGGGATCCGATGCCAGCTTATTTGAAATAAACCCGGTGATCAAAACCTCCGATGACAAGATATTTGCCGCTGACTGCAAGGTGACAGTAGATAACAATGCTTTATTCCGCCATAAAGATATTGCCGAAATGCGCGATCTGAGCGAAGAAGATCCTATGGAAGTGGAAGCCGGACGATATGGCCTTAACTTTATCAAACTGGATGGAAATGTGGGGTGTATGGTGAATGGAGCCGGTCTGGCCATGGCTACAATGGATATTATAAAGCAGTCGGGAGGAGAACCGGCGAACTTTCTGGACGTCGGAGGCTCTGCAGATGCCAAACGAGTGGAAGAAGCTTTTCGCATTATCTTGGATGACAGTAATGTAAAGGCGATTTTGATTAATATCTTTGGCGGTATTGTCCGTTGCGACCGTGTGGCAAATGGTATTGTTGATGCTTATAAAAATATCGGCGAAATTAATGTTCCGATTATTGTTCGCCTGCAGGGGACAAATGCAGAGTTAGGCAAAGATATTATTGAAAATTCCGGATTGAAAGTGTATGCGGCGACAAAACTGCAAGATGCAGCAAATCTTGTTCGTGAGATGAAATAAGGTGAACTTGCATGAAAAGAAATTATTGAAAAAGCCCAGGTTTGCTCTATTGTTTTTTAGGTTTTTTTGGCTGCAAAATCAATAACGGAAGAGTGTCCAAAGTGCATATCTCCTTCATTGATAAGTCTTTCGTGTTTTTTTAGTTTTTTTATATGAAAATCCTGAAGGTAATTTTCTAACTCTGCAATACTATAAAGCATGGCTTCATTTTTAGGTCCTCCGGTACCATAGCGCAGTTGATCTTTACTGTATAGTTGGCTGAAAAATATTCCTCCGGGTCGAAGTGTTTGATATATTTTTTTGTACAATGATGCTGTTTGATCGGGAGATAAGTGGACAAAAATTAAACTTACAGCATCGAACTCATGTTCCGGATATTCATAATCAAGGATATCTTTATGAATGTAAGTTAACTCTACTTGATTTTCTGTTGCTAATCTTTCTGCTTTTTCTTTTCCTTTTATGCTAAAATCCACGGCAGTAACTTCCCAGCGGTTTCTGGCGGCAAAAACTGCGTTGCGTCCTTCGCCTTCTCCGGGGAGCAATATCTTTCCGGGAGATAATGACCTCAGATACCTGTAGAAAAAGTTATTCGGCTTTTTGCCATATTTATATTTGCTTGCGGCAAACCTTTGATCCCAAAATTCTTTCATAAAAAATGTGCATTGCGTTTATCGGCTACCTTGAGTAACCCTAATAAATAACAATGCACATTCAAAAGTGTTTATTTAGTGTTTGTCCATAATGTCCGATATCTGCGTTGTTGCCTGCAGTGCAGTAACTCATTCACCAGAGTAATTCCCTGTAGATGGGTTAAGCGAAATAGAGGTAACAAAAACTGTCAGATAATCAGACCTTATGAAATCTATTTCAGGAGAAAATCAAGAATGTCACTTGGGTTCAGTTCCCTGGCGTCTTCTTTATGTTTAAAAATACGAAGACTATGTTTGCCTTTGAGCATAAGTCTTTCTCCTTCTAACTGGAGCAAGCAACCTTCACGTAAACCAACAACAGTCATATCCGGGTTTACTTTCAAATATTCGTCTATACGTTGTTCTCTGGTTTCTCCGGCGTGTCCGTCAGGGTTGGCATCCAGGTAATGAGGATTGATTTGGAACGGAATAAGATTGAAGGTTTTAAAGCTTTCCGGTTCATAAACAGGCATGTCATTTGTAGTCATAAGGGTAGGGCATGCCACATTTGATCCGGCGCTCCAGCCCATGTAAGGTGCACCTTCCATTACTTTTTCCTGAATAGGTTTGATCAGGTTGTATTTGTGTAACATACCAACCAGGTGAAACGTGTTTCCACCGCCCACTGCAATACTTTCGGCTTCTTTTACGGCCTGCACAGGGTCTTTTTCTTTGTGGATGGAATAAACTTCATAACCGAGTTCGGCATATACGTTTTGTACCTTTTTCTCATACGCATCATACGAAGCTTCTATTCCTTCGTCTGATAAGCCTACACCTGCATATGGAATAAATAATACTTTCTTTACATCATCTTTCAGAAAGTCTTTGATATGCTCTTTGGGCCAGTTCAGATAAGAATCTCCGGCCATAGTGGAATTGCTAATTAAAAGTAGTCGTTTCATTGTTTTATGTTTTTAATATTTATGTTCAAAATTAACAAAAATCAGAAGAAGTATGGAAAAATCCCTGCTTTTTTTCGGTAAGTTGACTTGTAGGAGCGTTTGAAATATTTATACCAGGAACCGGGAGCTAATTCTTCCACATGGGTTTTATAATCTCCTGAAATATTTTTACTGACATCCTGTTGGGCAACAGCCTCGCCAATTTTTTTCTGTAACTCTTTTACCTTTGTCGGGTTTGTATGCTTCTGATCGAATGTTTTAAGTGTTTCCAGAGCTTTGTAATCTTTTCCCTGATCGAGATACCAGTGGGCAATATAACGTTTAAGTTCCGTGTCTTTATGTTTTCTGACGAAAGATAACGGAGTCGTTTTTTGAATGCCTTCCCGGGATAAGTTATTTTCTTCAAAGAAAAGAATCATATTCTGAATTTTTCGGGTCAATGCTTTGTGGTCTTTTTCCTGATATAGCGAGTCCAGCTCTTGCTGCATTTCCGTGTATCTGAATAAGTGTTGATTTTTAGATAGTTTTTCTTGTATCGGATTAACATCAATGGAGCACTGCTTATGATTAGACGCCTTTTGAATTACTTTTTTATAATTTTCCCTTGCCAGCAAATAGTTTGCTTTACTCAGATGCAAACTGGCCTTTTGCTTATAATTCTTTATGGTGTCTTTTACCTGCTGACAATACTTGGATTGTAGTTTTGCTGCAAAATTTTGTAAACTATCTGCGACCTCTTGATCTTGTGTGAGTAGATATTTTTGCGTGTCATCTCGTGTTTCTTTTAAAATTTCCCTTGCCTGGCTAAACCTTTCGCCCCAGATCTTAAGTTTGCCTTTACTGATTTTGGATAGAATGACGGGCTTTGCCGATACTCTTATTAAAGAGTCAATGGTGTCATTTTTTTCATAATTGTAATGGGACAAGATATTTTTAGCACTCATAAACTTTTGAAGGGCATCTCCCGTTTGATCAGTCGTTAAGTAGGCATATCCTTTTTTTAGGTCTTCACGGTAAACTTTATAATCAATTTCTTCTTTCAGACTATCCCGGTAGAATGAGGATTGCAGATAATCTTTATGATCCTGCAAGTATGCGTCTGCTTGATGCACAAGCTCTTCTGCTTTATTGAAGTTGTTTTGTTGAAAAGCCTCATCGGCATTTTTTAGGTGTTGTTTATATATGCCTTGATGTGCCCGGGAGAGATTCGATTGGATCATAGATCTGCAGTCGTCTGACTTGCAAAGCTCACTGGCTTCATTCAAATGAGCGAGGGCTTTTTTATATTTCTTTGAGTCAATCATTTGCTGAGCCTGTTCAACAAACAGCTCAGCTACTTTAGTATACAATTCCTTTATTGTGTTTGTGGGAATTATGGATTGACTGTTGTCTTGCTGGTATTTATTGACTAGTTTGATGTAATTCAGCGCCAATTCCGGTTTTTCCCTTTCCAGTGCTTTCCGGGCCACGGAGATATATGCATTATAAATTCCATAGCGCGCATTTGACAAGTGTTTCTGAACACTGCCAGGACATTCATATTGGGGCGTATTCTGACAGAATTTTTCAGCTCGCTCCATTACAGTAACAGCCTGGTTGAAATCTTCTTCATCCATAAGCATCCTGGCAGAATCTATAAAAGCCTGTACCAACTCATCATTGAATCCCATTATCTTGCGATAGGTTTGCGTGTCGGGCTTAAGTTCTTGCAAGATATATTCAATATGTTGAGCCGAGTTGTCAAGTTTTCCCTGACTTAAATCTAACTTTGCCAGCTCAAGATAAGCAGGAGAGAAGAAAGGATTGGTTTGTACCGACTTTTCGAAATAACTGCGGGCGACCGATGTATCATTTTCTAAGTAGTTTAATCCCTCCTGATAATACAGGCGGTCGCGGTTCTTCATCTGATTGTCTATCTTTTGCCGTTTAAAGGCTATTCCTCTTTGCAGGTTTTTAAAACGAGGCAAAAATCCTAAAGGATCATTTTTTTCCAGATTTAGCAAAGAGAGGTAGCGTTTTTCCTGCATGTTTTCCAGGATGTTTTCGGCCTCCTTTAAATTAGCACTGTAGATTGGTAACATATTCAAATTACCAATAGTTATTTTTCCTACTTTTTCTAATGCTGCTTTTAAACGGGGATAATCTCTGTAGTATTGATCAATCGCTCGTGTAATCTCCAGGAATTTATCTTTTTGGTCTTTGTTGTAAATAAGCTGATAGTCAAAAGATAAAAAGTTTAACTTTTTCAGCTTTATACTATCTGCTAAGGGCTGGTTATTGGCAGGATTCTCTTTTAGATTAACCGTATCAGAATATAAAAGAGTTTGATTACCATATTTAAATTCATAATCGCATTTTATCTTATTCGGGATTAAAAAACGCTCAACGGGAAACTTTCTGTAGGTTTTATAACCTCTTATATGGATGCCTTTAATGTGAGTCCGGAGTTCATTGTTTGAGAGAACAGCCTGATGCTGCCAGTGAATGCTAAATGTTGTATAAGCAAGGATGCGGGGAATGCTTTTGGAAAAGGCTTCGATAAACTCATCCGTAATTCGCTGGTTGTTGATGTGTTCCGTTCTGTTGTATTTACGGTGCTCTACAGTCAGGTGTATGGAGTCCTGAAAAAAATTGTGTGTCTCCTGAGCCATTATCGTCTCAAAAGGTAACAACAATACTATAAATACCTTTGCATAGAAAAATGCATACCTGATCCGTTTCCATTGCCTTTCCATTGCTTCTCTACTACTGTGATTTTTCTTGTGACAAAGTTATGGTTTTCTTATTTGATGTACTATCATTGAAAACAATAAATTGTTGGTCTGATTTCCATCGGAATTTTAGCATATACTTATTCATTAACCTTTAATAAAAATGGCAAATGGTAAGCCGGGTCTGTTTAAAGGCATATCCTTTATTCTCCTTTTTCGATTATATTTTGTGGCGTTCCTTTTGCATAATTAAGGATATTTTCTTTCACAATATCCGCTCTTATCGCCATTGCTTCATGTGTAGCATAAGCAATATGCGGTAATAGTACTGTATTTGGGGCTTGCAGCAACGGGTGTTCCGGCTCAATCGGTGGCTCTTTTTCATAAACATCGATACCGGCTCCGCTGATGGTTCCCTTGTCCAATGCTTTTCTTAAAGCATGAGAATCAACAACAGGACCTCTTGCCGTATTGATCAGGATAGCAGTGTTTTTCATTTTAGATAGTTGCTTTTCTCCGATCAGATGGCGGGTCTGTTCTGTAGATGGTAGATGCAGGCTTACAATATCCGATTCTCTGAGCAGGGTATCCATCGGGACATATTCAATGCCGGCATTCATTACTTCTTCTCTCTCGGTTCTGCTAGATGCAATAACTTTTGCCCCCATAGCTTTTAGAATATAAGCTGTTCTTGTGCCTATTGCTCCGGTGCCAATAATCCCTGCTGTTTTTCCGGCAATTTCTCGGCCTAAAAAGCCATTTCTGCTTTTTTGACTACGTGTATGTTGCTCCAGGGTAGTTATTTTACGCAAAACATCCAAAATGAGTCCAATGGCTAATTCAGAAACGGCAACCGTGGAATAGCCGGCGGCGTTGCAAACGGTAATTCCTCTTTGGTGGCAGGTCTTCAGATCTATATGATCTACTCCGGTGAAAGCAACATTCAGCAGTTTTAGTTTTGGTAAGTTATCCAGAATTTCTTTAGTAACCGGTATATTGGAGATCACCATAATATCCGAATCTTTTGCCCGCTCTATTATGGTTTCCGGTTGTTCATTTCGCTCCGGATACATATAAAAGTCATGTCCGGCTTCCTGTAATTCATTTTGTATTGACTTATAATGTTCACTGCTTATGTTTAGTGGGTCTACAGCTGTTATCTTCATATGTTTAAAATTTTGTTCCGTGTTCCTTGTTCGTTGTTCCGCGTTGTGCTTGCCTCGCTTGTCCCATTGATTTTACTCCAATCAACCGGGATGAAACGCGACGGCTAGAGCTGTTTCACCGAGGTTCGCTTTTCTCTAAGTCTCTTCGTTCGCTAATCCCGATAGCTATCGGGACGCTTAAGTCGCTCAGTTCGCATCATCGCCAACTCGCCGCTTCGCATTTAATCATCTTCCTGTGTACCGAACGCCGCGCCATGGAGGTTCCATATATTTATTTTTTTGAACACATTAACCAAAAATTATTTGGAGCGTTACAAAAATATCTGTATTCTGTAATTATTTTCGTCATAATCTAGTGCTTACGGCACTTATTTCTTTTTGCTGCCAAAAATAGATACTATAGTTTTTCTAATAGTATTCACAGGAACAAGTTCCTTTGTCCGGTGATAGAAAGGTTATTATTTAATCAGATCCTTTTGTTTTTCAATAGATTTTAAGACGGTTTCCGGATACAGATAGTTCATACATTCATTGGGACATTTATCATCAAAATAACAGTCACATTCAATTTCCGGTTCTAAAATGACTCCTTTATTGTAAAGGTAAAATTCATTTTTGTTAAAAATATTGTTAAACAAAATAAGCTGTTTCTTTAGTCCAATAGCGATGTGTGTTGCCATAGTTACTGCAGTAACAACTATATCCACCTGATTGACTTCATTGATAAAAGTTTGCAGATCAAAATGGCCAAAATATTTAGCTCCGGAGTTTTGTGCTATACGCTGGTTTCTTTTATGTTCATCGGGGCCTCCAAGTAAAAGAACTTCATAGCCTTTTTCCAGCAAATGTTTTGCCAGTTTCACCCAGTATTCTTCCGGCCACAGTCTGGAAAGCCATCGATTACCACAGCCTGTGTTAAGTCCGGCTATAGTTTTGTTATAATCCAGATTCCATTGGGCATTTTCAATAGTGTCTTCTAAAATATATTCCTCATCCTGGAATGAATATCCGGCTATTTCAAAGATTTCCTGCACATAATGTTTGGTATTCAGCTTATTTTGATCGTCAAACAAGCCGGTAATCCATTTATGTATTTCTGCCTCGGAGGAGTATGGTTTACAATGTCCGAATTCGTCTATTGTAAAACCATTCTTTTGAGTAGCTTTGACGGAGTTCATCAGAGAAATCGCCAGGGGATCTTTGTCCAGGTTGATCGCATGATCAAAGTGCATGTTTTTTATTAGTTCTGTGTTTTCAATGTTGACAGCCAGTTTACGGTCAACGAAGTCTGTGCTGAGTACTTCCGGGAAATAAGTCAGCCAGACGATCATGCTATCCGGGTATTTTTCTTTGAGTTTTCTTAATAGCGGTGTAGTGCGGATAACGTCTCCAATAGCACCCAGTTTTATGATGAGTATTTTTTCTGTGATTTTTTTGTATTCCGGGCAGTTATCACAATGATATCCACAGGCTTTGTGCGGTTGGCAAGGGATATCGCCACGGAAATATTTACAATCAGTATTTATTGATTTCATGGGTGATGCTTTTTCAGAATGAAATAATAAGCTACGACACGGAACTTATATATTATTAAAACTGCAATTTTATAAATTTATTTTTACAAAAAACAGAATAGATTATGAGTAAATCAAATCAAGAAGTTTTTCTGCATTTGAATGATTTGAATAGTGCTCATCCAAAAGAGCATTTCTTCCTTTTAAATCTTCCGTTTTGAATGATGTCTTGAACAATTCATTCAATTTTGCTTTGATTTGTTCCGGTGTATTTGCAATATGACAAAGTTTTCTAAATTCCGTGCCACGAACCATAAGGTCATTTACTAAAGCAAACCTGCCCCGGTAAAGAGCATTTAAAAGCTTTAATTTCAAACCTGTAGCCTGAAATGTTACTAACAGATTAACATGAGCTTCCTTAATAAGCTCGTTCATTTTTTCCTGAGCCGGATTGGCAATTAGTTCAGCATTATCAATAGTTTCAACAGCTTTTTTGAGCCGTGGTGTTGGATTCATGCCGGCAATAATAAACTTTCTGGAATATTGCTTAAATACTTCATTAAGCAAGTAAAGAGCGGCGTTTTCATTTTCAGGCACTTCAAGGTTTCCATGATAAAGCACATAGTCTCCTGCGCCCGCTTTGCAATCAAGTTGATCATGCGAATGAAAACTCGGTATAAGTTTTACCTTTAAGTCCGGATAGCGGTATTGCAATTCTTCCTGATCTGCCTTTGATACTACAGCCGCGGCAGAAGCATGTTTTATCTTTTTTTCAAAAAATCTGAGTTTGATTGATTCTGTTAAATAATAGGTTTTTAAGTATAGATGACGCGAAGTTGTAAATAAGTTATAGTAATAGCGATGCTCAATATTGGATTCACGATACACTTTCGTTCGGCCTTTTAGTTTTGGGTTATCAATATAATAGCAGGAGTGAAGTCCTTCAAATAAAACAGGGTAATTGTCTTTGAGTAAATTTTGAAGTAAGTCTTTATTTTTACGTGTGGCAATAATGTAGGGTTTGGTTGACAGTGCTTGTTTAAATCCCAACTGACGTTTGTAGTAATTGACAGATGCACAATACTGTTCAAGTTTGTCGGTACGCTCTCTTCCGGGATATTCAAAACAATGCAAGTGGATCTTTACGTTGTATTGATAAAGTGTTCTCAATTTGTGCCATACATCAATAACACCGCCATAATTAGGAGGATATGGAATGTCAAAAGCGATGATATGCAAATGTTTATCAGACATATTTTCTTAATAATTCCAAAAGAATTTGTTGTTCATTCTTCCAGGTAAGTTTTTCCGCTGCAAATTTAAGATTTTCTTGCCATTTCTGATATTGTTCTTTGTCCTGAAGAGCAGCCTGTATATTTTCTGCTATTGTCTCTGGTTTGTGGCTGTTGACAATCAGTCCGATGTCATATTCTTTGATGATATGTTTTACTTCAGGAATATCAGATGCGATTATCGGCGTGTGGGCCTGAATATAATCAAAGAGCTTGTTCGGTAAACTAAATTTGTAGTTTATTGATAAGGGTTTATCCAGCGAAAATCCAAGATCAGCGATGCGTGTATGTTCCAGTAACTCTTTGTAAGGCATTCGGTTGAGGAATATCACTTTATTATAAAGCTTTTTATCCCCGACAAGTTTTTTTAGCTTGCCAAAAACATCGCCACTACCAATGATATAAAGTATAGCATCGGGAATATACTCCATAGAAAGCACCAGTTCTTCTGCACCTCTTTGCACGTTGATGCCGGCTCCCTGCATTAATAAAATATGTTTGTCTGAAGGAATGCCCAGATCTTGCTTGCTACGTGGATTTGGAATAGATACGGTTTCCGGAACATTTCTTATTACATGTACCTTGCGGTTATATTCTTTTTCAAACAACCGTGCGATGGATTGATTAACAGTTATCAATTCGTCAACCCTGGGATAACAAATTCGTTCAAGAGTTTTCCAGGTCTTTCTTTTTAATGGGGAATGAATAAGCTCAGGAACACCTGTAAAGTACTCGTGGCTGTCCTGGATAACAGGTGCATTACGGATTTTAGCTACGATGAGGACTGGTAAAACAGTATCCAGGTCGTTAGACCAGAAAAAATTTCCCTTGTGAGATATGAGCCAGACAAACAGGCGGATTTGAAACTCTAAATACATTAAGATGCCATTCTGAAAAATCATCGGTAAACGATGGGTATGATAATCTCGTTTTTCCAGCGCCGGACTGCCGGGTAGTAAACGTCCAATCAGGGTTACCTCAAAACCCTGCTCTATTAATGTCCGGCATGTCTTATCAACCCTGCGGTCTGAATATAAATCATTAATTACAGTGACTATAGCTTTGCGTTTTGGCATCCCGAATGCTTTTGCCACGAAAATAAGTAGATTTTGTGAAACGGAAGCAGATAATAATTTAAGTGAATATTTGAAATGAAAAATTCAGTGGGGAGTTTTTTATTATCAAAGATAGTTTAATGTATAGATAATCAGTATTTAATGTTTTGTTTTAGGTCAAAAATAGTTTTTTCTGCAAATTATTTTTTTACGATTATTTTTTGGATTTGAATGGTTATTTTTGCAGTAGAATATTGCTTAAATCAAAACGAATAATGAATATAGAGACAAATGCTTCTCTGAAAGCATACAATACTTTTGGAATAGATGCCAAAACCCAATATCTGGTCCATATAGATCGAGAAGATACCCTGATAGATTATCTAAATGAGCACGGATTGCAAAAAGACAAAACTTTTGTTATGGGAGGAGGTAGTAATGTTTTGTTTACCCGTGATTTTGCCGGTGTAGTATTGAGCGTAGAGCTAAAAGGTATTGATATTATTGATGAAGATGAAGATTACGTATATGTAAAAGCATCGGCCGGAGAAGAATGGGATGATTTAGTGCGGTTTGCAGTTGAACGGAATCTGGGAGGACTTGAAAATCTATCTCTTATTCCGGGAAATGTAGGAGCTGCTCCTGTCCAAAATATCGGAGCATATGGCGTAGAGCAGAAGGATCATTTCTTTGGCCTGGAGGCGATCTCCATTCGTGAACAGGAAAAGCGAAAGTTTTCAAAACAAGATTGCAAGTTTGATTATAGAAACAGCATCTTTAAACAAGAATATGCCAGGCAGTATATTATTACTTCGGTTACTTACAGGCTGGATAAAAAGCCCGTTCTCAAAACAGATTATGGCGCCATACAGACAGAGTTGGAGGCTATGAAAATTAAGAGTCCCGGAGTGAAAGATGTGGCGAAGGCAGTCAGCAATATTAGAAAACGAAAACTGCCTGATCCTGAAAAAACTGGGAATGCAGGGAGCTTCTTTAAAAATCCGGTGGTTTCTAAAGAAACTCATGACAGGCTGAAAGAAGAATATCCCGGACTGGTATCTTTTCCGATCGATGAAGAACATTATAAACTTGCTGCCGGTTGGATGATCGAATACTGTGGATGGAAGGGAGAATCGGTCGGGCATGCTTCAGTGCACCAGCATCAAGCCCTGGTTTTGATCAACCTGGGAAAAGCAAAAGGCAATGAAGTTGTTCATTTATCCCGCATGATACGCATGTCCATTGAAAATGAATTTGGAATTAAACTGGAATACGAAGTAATAATACTGTAAAAATGGTTTTCTCAGATGATTTTTTATTCTTAGCCATAGCCACTGTAATTATGGTTTTTGTCGTTTGGGTTTTGCGGCGACTTATGAGCAAAGCAGAAAAACGACGACTAAATCGTGTGGATGATGTGGATGACTTTGAAGCAGTACCCACGAATTCACCCCACAGGAACAAGCGAAGGAAAGCGAAAGAAATTGCACTTATAAGCATTGGAGCCCGGTTTACAATTATGCGGCGGATCATTATCGCTACGGGCATCATAGCTTATTTGTTTATTGTTGTTTTGATTTTCTTTGACCGGATACCGGTGACAGTAGCTTCTTTGATGGCATCAGCAGCAGCGATTATTATTGGTATTGCGGCACGACCATACATAGAAAATGTAATTTCCGGGTTTGTTATTTCTTTTGCTGATCATTTTCATACGGGAGATACAGTAGTTATTGACGGGAATTATGGAACCATAGAAGATATATCTATTTCTCATACAATTATCAAAATATGGGATTGGCGCAGGTATGTAATTCCTAATAGCCGAATGTTGCAGAAGGATTACATTAATTATTCTCATCCGGATCAATACTATTGGGCTCAAATAAAATTCCATGTTGCTTATGGTACGGATCTGGATAAAGTAAAGTCTCTGGCTGTAGAGATAGTTAAGAAAAACCCTTATTTCGGAGGCTATGAAAAGCCCAGGTTTTGGATCATGGAAATGAGTGAAACCTCAATGGAATGCTGGATTGTTGCCTGGGCAAATTCCCCAACAGAAGCCTGGAATCTAAAAACAGAAGTACGCACTGAATTAATTCGGGCTTTCCAGCGAGAAGGTATAAAAACCCACTTCCAAAATGTTAGTTTTGAAAATAATGGAAGCTCAAAAACAGAAGCTTAACTTTTTATTATAAACTTTCCGGGTTTAATTTTTTCCAGATCGTATCTTTAAGTTCAGTAATACCCTGATTTGCCAGGGAAGAGATAAATACAAAGGGCATTCCTTTAGGGAGTTCAGCCTGTATCCAGGTTTTGAGTTCATCATCCAGCAAATCGGATTTGCTAATGGCCAATATCCTTTCTTTGTCAAGTAGTTCTGGATTGTATTTCTTCAACTCATTTTCAAGGATATGATATTCGCTGGTGATACTTTTCACATCAGCAGGTACCATAAACAAGAGGACAGAATTTCTTTCTATATGGCGCAGAAAACGCAACCCGATGCCTTTTCCCAGGTGTGCTCCTTCAATAATTCCCGGTATATCAGCCATCACAAAAGACCGATTATCGCGATAGGCCACCATTCCCAGATTGGGTGTAATGGTCGTAAACGGATAATCTGCAATTTCCGGCTTAGCAGCCGAAACAACAGACAAAAGAGTGGATTTTCCTGCGTTGGGAAAGCCAACAAGGCCTACGTCCGCCAACAATTTGAGCTCCAGTACTATGTTTTGCTCCTGGCCGGGTTCGCCAGGCTGAGCGTACCGCGGGGTCTGATTTGTCGATGACTTAAAATGATCATTGCCTAAACCGCCACGACCGCCAGTAAGCAACACGATTTCATTTTGGTGTTCTGTTACTTCTCCGATAACTTCTCCTGTATCTGCATCTTTGGCAACTGTTCCCGGTGGTACCTCAATAATCTGATCTTCACCTTTAGCTCCGTGTTTCCGACTGGATCCTCCGGATTTTCCGTTCTCCGCAAAAATGTGTTTGCTATATCTCAAATGCAACAGAGTCCAAAGGTTTCTGTTTGCTTTCAGAATAACATGTCCACCGCGTCCACCATCACCTCCGTCAGGGCCACCCTTGGGAATGGAGCGTCCACGGTAAAAATGTGTGGATCCGGCACCGCCTTTGCCGCTTCGGCATTCTATTTTGACATGATCTACAAAGTTAGGACTGCCCATAAGTTTATTGTATTAGTGTTCGTGCTTATATTGATCAATGACAGCACAAAGCCGTTGAAATACCGTTTCTACGCTTGCCATGCCACTGATGCTTTCGTATTTTCCCTGTTTCTGGTAATATTCTATAACAGGGTAAGTCTGCTGATGGTAAATTTTCATGCGATTGTGAATAATTTTTTCATCATCATCATCTCTTGTAGATGTTCTGCTTCGGTGTTTTATTCTATTTATAAGTTCTTCTTCTTCTACTTCTATTCCAATGACCAGGTTAACCTTAATTCCTTTTTTATTCATCATCCGGTCAAGCATAATCGCTTGGTTTAATGTGCGTGGAAAGCCATCAAAGATGATGCCCGGATCATTGATGTGCTTCGAGGCATGTTTGTATAAAAGACGCAATGTAATGGCATCTGGTACTAACTGCCCTT
Organism: Bacteroidales bacterium; assembly: GCA_021738505.1. Lineage (GTDB taxonomy): Bacteria > Bacteroidota > Bacteroidia > Bacteroidales > PWNQ01 > PWNQ01. The sequence continues at coordinate 36,444 of JAIPBW010000002.1, forward strand.
TAGAAATATATCTGTTTGCTTCTTTCCCTACCGGACTTTGGATTTGTATTTCATGCCGAAAAAGATCGCCTGTTGAAAGGTGTACTAATCCGTATTGCTTAGCTATATTAGCTGATTGCGTACCTTTTCCCGAACCCGGAGGACCAAAAATTACAATATTAAACATAAACTTGTATTATGAGCTCAAATGTATGAAAATCAATTATTTAATTGAGTGTTAAATCCAGCCTTACGTGTAATTTGTTTCTAAATCAAATGTTATTTTGGAAAAATCAATTAAAAACAAACAATTAGTAAAATTGCAGGCTGGAATACTACAAAAATAATCAATATTTGGTTAGTCTGGGTTTATTTCCTTAAAAAAAGGCTTTACTATCTTATCTTACTTTTGTTGAAAGGTGCTCTATTTGTGAGCTAAGTCGTTGAAAGACATCTTCGGTACTTCCGGTTCCATCTACCGAATAGTGTTTGTTCATCTTCTTGTAGAAATCAGCTACAGGAACTGTTTTATTTTCATACATTTTCATCCGGTGAAGGATAACATCAACCGACATATCATAAGCTCTTCCTTGAGGTGTTTTGCTTCTGGCGTTCAGCCGGTCCATAAGTTCAAATGCGGGAACATTGATTTCAAGCATGCATGATACCGAGGAGTTTAACTTTCGAAGTAATCCATCCAGGATGTAGGCCTGAACAATAGTTCGTGGAAATCCTTTAAAAATAAAACCATTAGAATCTTTATGTTGTTTTATCTTGGATTCGATCAGAGGCAGAGTTAGTTCATCCGGAACAATTCCGCCAACTTCCATAATGGGAGCGGCTTTTTTTCCAATCTCTGTTCCTTTTTTGATTTCTTCACGGAGCATTTTTCCTGAAGAAATATAAGTCAGATTGTATTTCTCTGCCAACAGTTTTGCCTGTGTTCCTTTTCCGGAGCCGGGATATCCTAACAATACGATGTTTAGCCATTCTTTTTTTAAGGTTGCCTTCACCTGATTGCGCAATCTTGTTTGGATTTCCTCCATAGTACCCATCCCGTCAATGGCATAAAACTGTCCTTTCTCTTTGTAAAACTTTTTTAGAGGAGCTGTTTTATTATCGTATTCTTTTAGCCGGGTCTCGATTACTTTGGCATTATCGTCGGCCCTGCCTGAATTTTTACCTCGTTCAAGCATACGTCGTTTTAATTCATCGCGGTCTACTTCAAGAGCAATAACGGCAGTTAAAGAGGTATTTAATTTTAACAAAAGACCTTCTAGTATATATGCCTGAACAAGTGTTCGGGGAAATCCGTCAAACAAAAAACCTTCTACATCCGGGTTGGCACGTATTTTCTTTTCAATGAGTTTAACAATGATCTCGTCTGATACAAGCTCCCCTCGTTCTATTGTTGACTTGGCTTCCTGGCCTAATTCCGTCCCTTCATTAATTTCTTTACGCAACATATCGCCTGTAGCAATATAAGCCAGATTGTAATATTCAATTAGTTTTTGCGATTGGGTGCCTTTTCCCGCTCCGGGAGGGCCAAAGAGAGCTATGTTTAACATGGAATTACTTTTTTTACCTTAGTACTTAACAAATTTTTTATGTTGATGTTCAATTAAGTAGAAGATTCAGATATCTTCGGATTATTCATTTTCAATCACTTTGTAAATATTGGCAAAGTTTCGGCCATGCCCATCATAATCGAGACCATAACCTACAACAAATTCATTATGTATCGGGAGGCCGACATAATGGATTGGATAATCTTTTTGAAAAGCCTCTGGCTTGAACAGTAATGTTGCAAGACGAATAGAGGCCGGTTCTTGCTTGATGAGCGTATTTTGTAAATGTTCTAGTGTGATGCCTGTATCTATAATGTCTTCCAAAATGATGATATGACGACCTTTTATGTTTTCTTTCATGCCAATTAGCTCTTTTACCTGATTGGTTGTTTTAGTCCCCTGATAAGACGCCAGGCGCGTAAAACTAATTTCGCAAGGCATACTCATCTCTTTAAACAGGTCAGCCGCAAACATAAATGCTCCGTTTAGGATAACTAAAAACAGCGGATCTTTTTCTTCCATATCTGTTTCTATCTCTTCCGCCATCCGTTTGATCGTTGATTCTATCTTTTCACGAGACAGATATATTTTAAACTCTTTGTCTTTTATCCGGACCTTATCCATAATTATTTGTTTTTTAAATAGATGTTATAAACCTTTTTGGCATTTACGATTATGCCTTAAAGCGGCTTGTTTTAATAGAAAAAAATTGCTGAAAACAACATAATATGTAGATTAAAACAATTTGCAAGGATAAATATTTTTTTTAAATCCAAGATGAAATTTTGGGATTTACTTCTTCATAGATTTGAAGGATATATTGTATTTTTGTTTCGGAATTAGAGATATAGTAAAACAAAAAACAGTTAAAGTATAACTAATGGTTGATGTTTTCTTTCGTCAGATTATCAATAGGTTAAGTTTGTTTGATGTTTGTGAAGATTAATAAGAAGCAATAACCTCCAATGTCTTAGCTTCCTAAAAAGTTTGAAATAATAACCTATATAAAAATAAATTTTATGAATCCAAGAGTAAGTATTATTATGGGAAGTACTTCAGACCTGACCGTTATGGAAAAGGCAGCCGAAGTACTAAACGAAATGGAAATTCCATTTGAAATCAATGCCTTGTCGGCACATCGTACACCTGAAGCTGTGGAAGAGTTTGCTAACAATGCCCACGGGCGTGGAATTAAGGTCATTATTGCCGGAGCTGGCATGGCTGCTCATTTGCCTGGCGTTATTGCTGCTATGACGCCTGTTCCGGTAATAGGAGTGCCTATTAAAGCATCGCTGGATGGAATGGATGCTTTACTTTCTATTGCTCAGATGCCTCCGGGGATTCCTGTGGCTACCGTTGGAATAAACGGAGCGAAAAATGCCGGTCTGCTAGCAGTGCAAATGATGGCGACGGGAGATGAAGCTTTGTATGAAAAGTTTAAAGAGAACAAGAAAGCCCTGAAGCAAAAAATCGAGAAAGCAAACAAAGAATTAAAAGACATCAATTATAAGTTTAAGACAAACTAGGTTTTGTTCAGGCTATAAGGCTTTTAAGGAAGGGTTGTGCTTTTACTTTTCCTGAGGTCTTATAGCCTTTTTTATGCAAGGGATGAAAACAATCCTGGCAATTAATATCTTTTTCCTTCCCTTTTAATGTAAAGAGTTTTTTGGTTTTCATCGAAATCATTAAAATTTCTCACATCCAAACTTTTATTTTCTTGTTAAAAATATTATTTTTACATTAGTATAGTATTAAATCTCAAATTTTAGTGTATGGTAAAACAATGTCTTTTACTTGTTTTTGTTATTTGTCATTCCGTTCTTTTAGCCCAATACGATGGAAGTTATGCCGGTGGTCGTCAGGCGGCAATAGGCGGTTCTGCTGTAACTTTGACAGATAGCTGGAGTATTTTAAATAACCCGGCCGGAATGGGAGTCGCTGATCATATCTCTGCCGGGATTTTTTATGAAACACGATATTCCGTAAATGAGTTCAGTCTGAGGGGAGCAGCATTTCAACTCCCCACGGATATTGGTGCTTTCGGACTTGCATTTACATATTATGGATACACTATCTACAATGAGAAACGCGTTGTTTTAGGGTATGGTAGGCAATTGATGCCTAAACTCAGGGGCGGTGTTGGTTTTGAATACTTACATACCCGGATAGAGAATGATTTGTCTGCGGTAAATAGCAGTAAGGGAATTATCACCTTTCAGGCAGGATTGCAGGCTGATTTATCTGATAAAATCAAACTGGGTTTTTCGGTTTTTAATCCCTGGGCCGCCAAGCTTTCCGAATATGAAAAAGAAAACATCCCTGCGCTCGCACGTTTGGGGGTTTCTTACATACCAGATGAAAAGTTTTTACTTCTGATAGAAGCTGAACAAAATTCAGAACATGGATTACGGATAAAAGCAGGTGCAGAATATGAATTGCATGAAAAGCTAATTGCACGTGGCGGATTTAAAACAAATCCCGCAGAATATACTTTTGGTGTGGGAACAGAATTTTTGGATATAAAATTTAATATCTCTGTGGGTTATCACCTGGTTTTGGGCTATTCTCCACATGGTGACTTATTATATGTTTTTGATTGATGAGAAAACCGGTGTTCAAATATCACTATTTTTTACTCCTGTGTCTTTTCTTTTGCTTTGCCGGAATAAGTAAAGCGCAAGAAAGACAAGGAGAACTTCCGCTAAGTATCCAACAAATAATCGAAGATCATGCTGAAGAACAGGATGAACAAATCGATTATTCCCGTTTGATAGAAGAATTACAATATCTGATGAGTAATCCCCTGAATATAAATGCTGCTGATGAAGAAGATTTTCAATATTTTATTTTTCTGAATGAATTACAGATTCAGGATATTCTCCGGCAACGGAAACGATTGGGGGAATTTAAAAATATGTTTCAACTTCAGCTAGTGGAATCTCTAACATACAGAGATATCCAAAATCTTAGTCATTTTGTGTATGCCGGTGAAATTAAAGAGAAAGCAAAGGATAAACTGACTCGATCATTAAAGTACGGGCGTCATGATGTATTTATGCGATATGAACGAACCATTGAAACCCGTCAGGGATATAAGCCCATTGCGGATTCCGTTTTGAAGAAACATCCCAATAAAAGATATCTTGGAAGTCCCGACAAATATTATTTCAAGTATGCCTATCGGAGTCAAAATATCCGTTGGGGGCTGAATGCAGAAAAAGATGCAGGTGAAGAATTTTTCAAGGGAACCCAAAAGCAGGGTTTTGACTTTTATTCCGGTTATCTGATGTTAGAAGATTTGGCATGGGTAGATAAAATAGTACTAGGGGATTACAATGTGGAAACAGGGCAGGGGTTGTCAATGTGGTCGGGTTTGTCATTTGGCAAGTCTTCTAATGTAATTTCTGTCCGAAAGCAGGCGAAAGGATTAAAACCAAGTACTTCCATGAATGAATTTGGTTTTCTGAGAGGTATTGCCTTAGAGCGTAAATTCGGACCCGTTAAAACGACTTTGTTTTATTCCCGTGCGATGCGGGATGCAAATGCTGTAGAAATTGATTCAGTTGAGGGATTTTCAGCTGTTCGTACGCTTCAGGAAACAGGTTATCATTACACCCAATCTTTGGTTGATAACAAAAACCTTGTTGAAGAACAAATGGCAGGTGGGAATGTGAGCACGCGGCTGGGAAATTTTAAGATCGGAGCTACAGCGTATTATTTTTCATTGAACATACCCCTGGAGCAAAGCAACAGGCTTTACAAGAAATTTGACTTTATCGGAACAGAAAGAGTGGTTAGTAGCCTGGATTATGAGTTTAATCTCAAAGATTTTATTTTGTTTGGAGAAACAGGATATACGGATAATGGTAGCTGGGGGACTTTAAATGGTTTTATTTTCCGGCCCGCCAGCGGTGTCTATTTAAGTGTACTCCATAGAAATTATCAGAAAGATTTTCAAAATATTAAAGGAGGAGCCTTTAGTGAGAACAGCAGTAATCAGAATGAAAAAGGGTTATATGGAGGTTTACAAGTGCAATTGAACTCTGAGATTGAGCTGAATGGCTATGCTGATCATTTTGAATTTGACTGGCTTAACTATAGAATTGATGCCCCTTCGCAGGGAAGCGAGTATATGGTGCAACTTGATTATGAGCCATCCCGGAAATGGAGTACATATTTAAGATATCGTTATGAAGGAAAAAAACAAAATTTATCTAATCAAGATGATTATATTAATCACTATGCGGATCGCGAGCGTGAAGGTTTTCGTGTGAATTTTTCATGGAAGGCGGCTTCGTTTTTGAAATTTAATAACAGAGTAGAATGGTCAAGGATGACTATCGACAAGGATAATCCCGAAGATGGCTGGTTAGTGTATCAGGATGTTCTTTTAAGACCCAAAGAAAAACCATATATGCTTTCCTTTCGATATGCATTATTTCAAACGGATTCATACAATGCCCGGCTGTATGCCTATGAGCATGATGTGTTATATGCTTTTTCTATCCCGGCGTATGCATATAATGGTTTTAGAACCTATCTTGTTTTTAAATATGAGGTAAAAGAAAATATGGATTTCTGGATTAAAGTTGCAAGAAGTCAATATGTTGACAGGCAGTTTATAGGAAATGGTTTAACACGGATAGATAATCCGCATAAAACAGATGTCAAATTGCAAATTCGGATTAAATTTTAAGCATAATTTGTGGGAGAACGAAATTTACTTATTTTTGTGCCATTAATTCGAGAAATAAGCAAGAAATCAATTAATAATTAAAAAATTAAATTATGTTAAAAGGACATCCGAAAGGACTATTAGTGGCTTTTTTCGCTAATATGGGTGAACGCTTCGGCTATTACACCATGTTGGCGATTTTTGTGTTGTATCTCCAGGCAAATTTTGGCTTTAGCACAAGCCAGGCCGGAGATTATTATGGTGGCTTCCTGTTTGGTATTTATTTTCTCCCCATCCTTGGTGGTATTATTGCCGACCGGTGGCTGGGATATGGAAAAACAATCATTCTTGGAACGATAATTATGTTTGCCGGTTATATGATGCTGGCCTCACCAGGATTTTTTGACTTTACGGGAACAGCGATAATCATTGCTTCCTTGTTTGTCATCTCATTGGGAACAGGGTTGTTTAAGGGAAACCTTCAGGCTCTGGTTGGTAAACTTTATGATGATCCGCAATTTGCACCAAACCGTGATAATGCGTTTAATATCTTTTATATGGGTATTAACATTGGTGCTTTCTTTGCTCCTACAGCAGCAACTGGTGTTGTAAACTGGGTACTTGGTGGTAAAGGATTTTCTTATGAAAGTTCAGCACCACATCTGGCTAACCTGCAAAAATCTGCACATCCATTTTTGGATAAGATGACCACTACGTTAAGTAGTAACTTTGATGGTGTTGTGACTTATACCGGAAAACTTCAAGGGTTTATGTCAGAAATGGGCTTCGACGGATCGCTTACAGATTTCATTACGACTTATCCAAAAACTCTTTCTACAGGGTATAGCTCTGGCTTTGCTATTGCTGCCATGAGTATGATTGTTTCTCTGATTATCTTTACCGTATTCCGTAAGCATTATAAACATGCTGATGTTACTGAGAAACAAAAAGAAGCTGCTGCAGCCGCAGCCGGAACCAAATCCGAAGCGGTTAAAATGACTAAAGAAGAAGAGAAAAAACGACTCGTTGCTCTCGGTCTTGTATTTATTACTGTAGCTTTCTTCTGGATGGCCTTCCACCAAAATGGATTTACACTTACTATCTTTGCTCGTGATTATACTGTTAGCGAAGTAAGTAAATTAACGTATATTTTCTTTGACCTACGCGCTTTCTTACCATTACTTGCTGCTGTAGGTGGATTAATATTCCTTTTACGTCCGAAGTCTTCTTCTAAAGCAAGAACGATTGGCGGTATATTTGCCATTGTTGGTGCTGCGTTGGGCTACTGGGCTTATTCCACATTTGATGCTAACCCAACTATTGAACCACAATTATTCCAGCACTTTAACCCGATCTTTATTGTATTCCTCACACCGGTTATCGTAGGATTCTTTACCTGGTTACGTAAAAATGGCAAAGAGCCTTCTTCACCACGTAAGATTGGAATGGGTATGTTCCTTACAGCACTTGGTTTTGCAGTTATGTTATATGGAGCCTTCAAACTACAGTCAATGACTGGTCTGAACCCATACTGGCTTATCGGAACGTATTTTACATTGACTATTGCTGAGCTTTTCCTTAGCCCGATTGGAATTTCTTTTGTATCTAAGGTTGCTCCTCCGAGATTTGTCGGCCTTGCACAAGGTGGATGGCTTGGTGCTACTGCAATTGGTAATCTACTTGCAGGTCTCGTGGGTAAGTTATGGGACATAGTTGAACTATGGCAGTTCTTTGCATTGCTCGTAGCACTGACGGTTCTTTCCGGAATATTTATCTTCTCAATCATGAGAATTCTGGAAAATGCAACAAAATCAAGTAATTAATTTGAATAAAAACTTAGAAAATGCAAGATATCATGAAAAAACGTTTGTTTTTAATAAGTAGTTTATTTCTTGGATTGTTGATCTTCTCAGGTTGTGGTAGTGATACAACACCTATGGACGATTTAAAAACAGCATCCAAAGAGATAGACAAAATAGAAAAGCGTTCGGAAAATGTCAGTTCCACTGAAGAGGCCTTTCAGCTTATGCGTGACCTCAATCAGGAAGTTAAAGACGTAAGAGGTGCTGTAATGGCTCTCGATGCTGAATATACTGATATGAAACCGGGCAGTGAAGAGTTTGAGAAAGTTACTCAAACAGAAGAATATAAGCAAAAAGTTGCTGAATTCGAAAAAGTTAATGCTCAGATAGACTCCTCTCTTGCTACAATTAGCAAGAATATGGAACCTTATAAAGACAAAGAGCAGGTGGATCAGATGATCCAAAAACTTCAGGATTTGCTTATTTCACGCTAATCTAATATGCATAGCATAAACCTAAAAGGGGCTGTTCAAACCAGAACAGCCTCTTTTTTTTATGAGCAAATTCCCTGCTCTTTTAAATGAAAAATATGATGAAAGTTTAGGAAAATTACAATATCCTGTTTTTGATGTTTTCATCAATGAACTCAAATTTGCTTGTGTTTTATATCAAAGAACGTCAGAAATTCACTTTAAAAAACTATTTTTGCCCGTTATGATTTATCCCTGGGGAACTGAAAGACGATTTAATGCCTATGTCAACTATCTGCGAAAGCGATTTGGTTATCGTATGCAGAAAGTAGCCATTGATGCAGGCTTTACTTGTCCAAACCGTGATGGTAAAGTGGGCTATGGAGGATGCACCTATTGCGATAATAATGCATTTAACCCTTCTTATTGTAATGCCAACACCAGTATATATGAACAGGTGGAAGAAGGAGTGCGCTTTCAAAAAATTCGATACAAAAACGCGGTTAGCTTCCTGGCTTATTTTCAGGCTTATTCGAATACATATGATAGCCTGGATAATTTAAAAAAGATATATGAACAAGCACTTGCCCATAAGGATATTCAGGGACTTGTGATAGGAACACGTCCTGATGCCATTGACAGTGAAAAGCTAAAATACCTGTCGGAGCTTGCGCAGGATTATTTTGTTACTGTTGAATATGGGATTGAATCATGTTATGATAAAACATTGCGGCGCATTAACCGGGGACATGATTTTGCAACCACAGTTAAAGCTATTGAAGAAACAGCAGGATTTGGGTTACCTGTTGGAGGACACTTGATTTTTGGTTTGCCGGGAGAAAGCAGGGATGATATGATGGAGGAAGCTTCCATAATATCACAATTACCATTAACAAATTTAAAATTACACCAGCTGCAGTTGTTTTATAATACAGCTATAGCTGAGGACTATTTGCAGAATCCAGAAGATTTTTTGTTGTTGGACTATGAAGCGTATAAAGACTTCGTTATTGATTTTTTGGAATTATTGTCCCCGGATATTAAGATCGAAAGACTTGCAGGAGAGGCTCCGCCAAGATTTATTGTCGCCAACCAATGGGATATCAGAAACGATCAGATATTAAATGGAATTGAACAAAGGATGGCTGACAGGGATAGTTGGCAGGGAAAACGATTTAGCTAAATATGTGAACAAAATTTCATGATTTTTTAGGACAAAAAATTTACGAATTCGTGATCTGATTCACTTTTTGGGAAATATCAATCAGGGCATAAGGAGAAAATTTAGCTCTAAAAACCCGATTTAGACGCTAATTGTGAGAAATTTTCAATTCCATGCCTCCCATTATTGGTAATTTGATAATGTTATTCTATATTTGCAGCCTTATTAAAATGGATTAATAATAATAATTTTATACTCATGCAGAATAAAGGAGCGATACGGCTTTTTGCCATTGTGTTTGCCATTGTTAGTTTGTATCAATTATCATTTACTTTCTTTTCTTCAAACGTTGAAAGTAATGCCGATGAATATGCAAACCGTCAGGAAATTCAGGAAAAAGCCTCAGAATTAGCCGATGGAGATCCGGTCATGCAAAGGTTCTATTATGACTCACTTTCACAGGCCAACAGAAAGTATTATCTGGATTCCATGTCCAATGAAGTAGTTTATAACATTGGAATCCGAAAATACACTTACGAGGAATGTAAGGAACGTGAGCTTAATCTCGGTTTGGACCTGAAAGGGGGGATGAACGTTACTTTGGAAGTGTCAGTGGTTGATGTTATAAAATCAATGGCTGCTGATAAAGTTACGGAAGATCCCAATTCGGATTTTAATAAAGCCATTGATCGGGCCAAAGAAAAACAGAAAGATAGCCAGGAGGATTTTGTTACGCTCTTTTATGAGTCATTACAGGAAATCAATCCGGATGCCCGGTTAGCTCCGATGTTTACAACAATAGACTTGAGAGACAGGATAAACCCGAATTCTACGGACGAAGAAGTCCTTCAGGTTATACGTACTGAAACGGAAAGTGCCATTGATCGCTCTTTTGAAATCTTGCGCACCAGAATTGACCGTTTTGGAGTGGCACAGCCCAATATTCAAAAACTTCAGGGGTCCGGGCGTATTTTAGTTGAGTTACCCGGAGTGAAAGACCCCGAGCGTGTTCGTTCGTTACTGCAGGGAACTGCACATCTTCAATTTTTTGAAACATATGAATTTTCCGAAATTTATGATGTTTTCACAAAAGCCAATGAGCGGGTATCAAAAATCGTAAGAGGTGAAAAACTCGGAAAAGAGATTGATAGCACTAAAGTTGATTCTGCTGCACAACAAGATGTTTTAATGGACGGGAATGAAGCTCCTGTAGCTACTGATGAAGAAGCTGACGAAGGAGGGCAAAATGTTATCGATGAGTTTGGCGAAGGTGCTGATCAGAATCAAGGTAGTGATGACATTGATGAGTTAGTGCAACAAGATGAGGATACAACACAAACTCAGCAAGCCCAAAACCAAGCGTTGTTTAACGTGTTAATGCCTGCCTTCGGACAAGATGAACAAGGTCGGCCTTATCCCATGAAAGGCCCTGTGGTGGGTTATGCTGAAGTAAAAGATACAGCAAAAGTGAACCGGTATCTTAGCATGCCTCAGGTTAAGGCATTGTTTCCAAGAGATCTAAAGTTAGCCTGGTCTGTCAAACCGATGGAAGAACAGGAAAATGTGTATATGCTTATTGCCCTGAAAACAGAACGCGGGGGAAAAGCTCCTTTAAGTGGCGATAAAGTAGTAAATGCGAAGCAAGATGTTCGTCAAAATGGAGAAGTAGAAGTAACCATGATGATGGACAGCGAAGGAGCGCGTATCTGGAAACGACTGACAGGTGCCAATAAAGGTCGCTCTATTGCTATTGTCCTTGATGATTATGTTTATTCTTTCCCAACGGTACAGGGAGAAATTCCTAACGGTCGCTCTTCGATTTCTGGTAATTTTACGACCGAGGAAGCTCAGGACCTGGCCAATATTTTGAAAGCGGGAAAACTTCCGGCTCCTGCTAAAATTGTTGAGGAAGCCGTTGTTGGTCCCTCGCTGGGTGAAGAGGCTGTTAATTCCGGTCTGATTTCCTTTATCATTGCTTTTGTGGTCGTCTTGATATATATGATCTCATACTATAGCAAAGCCGGACTTGTTGCCGACTTAGCTTTGTTAACGAATGTATTCTTTATTTTTGGAGTGTTAGCATCATTGCAGGCCGTACTTACACTACCCGGAATTGCCGGTATTGTACTTACATTAGGTATGGCAGTGGATGCAAACGTGATTATCTATGAACGTATTAAAGAAGAGGTTCGAGCAGGTAAAGGAAAGAAATTAGCTATTGCAGATGGTTATAAAAATGCCTATTCCGCAATTATTGACGGTAACGTTACAACCTTAATTACCGGCGTTGTGCTTGTGATCTTCGGATCCGGTCCCGTCAAAGGATTTGCAACAACTTTGATTATTGGTATCCTGACGTCATTGTTTACCGCTATATTCCTATCACGCCTTGTCTTCAGCTGGATGGCCAATAAAAACATTGAGGCAACCTTTGCTAATAAATTTACAAAAAATACACTGGCTAAGGTGAATTTTGACTTTATATCCAAACGTAAGATAATGTATACAATTTCAATTATTGTTATATTGATTGGAATAATTTCATTATCAACAAGAGGTTTGAATTATGGTGTTGATTTTAGTGGTGGCCGTACCTATGTTGTCCGGTTTGATAAGGATATTAATACCGTGAAACTGTCGGAATCCTTAGCTCAAACATTTGTGGACGATGAAGGCAATACGTATCCTCCGGAAGTAAAAACGTTTGGCCCGTCTAATCAGGTGAAGGTTACTACAGAATTCTTAATTGAGGATGACAAAGAGGAAACAGATTCTATAGTAGCAGCCAGGTTATATGAAGGAAGTCGCGATTTTTATGACAATGATGTTGACCGTGAAGAATTTGTTTCCAGCACGGAGGAGGATGTAATTGGTATAATGAGTTCCCAGAAAGTTGGGCCGACTATTGCCGATGATATCAAACGTAATGCAGTGCTTGCTATTGGTATTGCACTGGTGTTGATGTTTGTCTACATCGCTGTAAGATTCCGTAAATGGCAATATGGATTAGGTGGTTTATCCGCTCTGTTCCACGACTCCCTGATTGTTGTTTCACTATATTCGATATTCCACGGAATATTGCCTTTTGCTATGGAAGTTGATCAATCGTTTATTGCTGCAATTCTTACGATAATCGGTTATTCGATTAATGACTCTGTGGTTATTTTTGACAGGATCAGAGAGCATAAAAAACTTTATCCCAAACGATCGAGAAAAGATAATATCAACTCAGCCCTGAATAGCACTCTTGCCAGAACAATTAATACTTCAGGAACTACCTTCCTCGTGTTGTTGATTATCTTCCTGTTAGGAGGAGAAGTCATTCGGGGATTTGCTTTTGCATTGATGATTGGTGTTCTGGTGGGTACATATTCTTCCTTGTTTAATGCCAGTCCCGTTTCTTATGACCTCCTAATGGCAGATGATAAGAAAAAAGCATTGAAAGAAGAAAAAGCAGCTCAAAACAAGAAGAAAAAGAAAAAGAAATAATGAAATATAGATAAAAAGAAAAGGGTTGTAGATATGCAACCCTTTTTTTGTATATTCGTTAAATAATAGGGATTAACCGATAATAGAATTGGAGGCAGAAGTTTTTTTATTGACGAAGGAGATTTGCGATAATGGGACGATACCTAATACTAATTGGATCAAGTTAAAATCTAAAAAATCAACTTAATCTTATTAAATTGTTAATTTAAATTCAGTATTATTTTTTAAAAAGAAAATATTTCTTTAATTTAGCGCGCCAACTATAAATAAATGTGGATAGCGAAGCAGAGCTAAAAAATGTGTAATCAATATCGTATAAGGTAATCGTTGTCATTGCGGTAATTGATTAGACGAATAAATAAAAAATATTAAGCGCATGAAGTGTTTTAAACCGTTTTTCTTATTAATAGTGATGTTTGCAATTTTTTCATCATCACTTAGTGCACAAAAGAATTATACAGAAGAAGCCGATGATGCATATGAAATGAAAATGTATTATGAGGCAATTGATCTGTACAAAAAGGCATATAGTAAAACCAGCAATAAGGCGGAAAAGCAAAGGATTCTTTTCCGAATGGCTGAAAGTTATCGTTTGTCAAATAATATCCGCAGAGCCGAGTTTGCATATTTAAGAGCTATCCGGTCAGGATATTCTGATCCTATAGTGCACTTGCGTTATGGTGATGTTTTGCGAATGCGTGAAAAATTTGAAGATGCGATTGAGCAATATAAAAAGTATAAAGAAAAAGTTCCTGATGACGAGCGTGCCGATGTTGGTATAGAGTCAGCTAAGCTTGCAAGTGACTGGCTGGAAAATCCAACACGGTATAAAGTAGAGGCGGATCGCAGAATCAATGACCGTGAAGGAGATTTTGCTCCTACCTATGCCGATCGAAATTATAAATCTGTAGTGTTTACTTCTACAAGAAAAGAAGCTACAGGGAAACTTGATCCCAATACCGGACAGCCTTTTTCTGATTTATTTATTACGGAAAGAGATAAACGCGGCAACTGGAGTCGTGCAGAGTTATTAGAAGAAGATGAAGTTATTAATACAGGTGTGAACGAAGGGGCTGCTACTTTCGACCGTCGTTTTACCACAATGTATTTTACCCGCTGCCCGATGGAAAAGGGAAAAGTTTTGTCATGTAAAATTTATTTTTCTAAAAAAAGAGGACGCTCCTGGAGCGAACCTGAAAAACTTGATTTAGGCCCCGATACGTTTAGTTATAAACATCCGGCTATTTCTTCCGATGAACGTACAATCTATTTTGCTTCTGATATGAAAGGTGGTGAAGGTAAATATGATATTTGGAAAGCAACTCGCAGAAGTTCTTCCAGACCTTTTGGTGAAGCCGAGAATATAGGTACCGTAATTAATACACAAGAAAATGAACTTTATCCGGTTTTAAGAGATGATAATACCTTGTATTTCACCTCTACAGGACATCCCGGATTGGGAGGAAGAGATATTTTCGTTACGGAAAAAGAAGACGGCGAATGGACGGAGCCTGAGAATATGAAATTCCCGATCAATTCTCATATGGATGACTTCGGTATTGCATTTAATAAAAACGAACGTACACTGGAAGAAAATAAAGCCGAAGAAATGGGCTTTTTCTCTACAAATCGTCGCGGAGGACGTGGAGGTGATGATATTTGGCATTTTCATCTGCCGGAGATTATTTTTACTATTTCCGGAAAAGTGCGCGACGAGAACACATTACAGCTCTTATCTGATGCAGATGTTTCTATGACTGGATCCGATGGTTCTTCCGTTGAAACAAAAACGGATGAAACAGGGAAATATATGTTTAATAAACGACAAGTGAATAAAAATACGTCTTATGAAATTACAGTCTCTAAAGACGGATATTTGCCAAATTCTAAAAAAGAAACGACTGTTGGATTAAAAAGCAGTAAAGATCTGGTATTAGACTTCACGTTAGAACCCATTCCGGACGAGCCGGTGCCATTACCGGAAATTAGGTTTGCTCTTGACAAATGGGATCTGCAAGAACAATATAAAGACTCCCTTAATGGTCTTATTAAAACAATGAAAGACAATCCGCAATTGGTTGTTGAATTAGGGACTCATACAGACTTCCGTGGAGATGATAATTACAATGATACCCTTTCATTGAAAAGAGCTAAGTCTATTGTAGATTATCTTATATCTCAGGGTATTGACCAGCAGCGTCTTGTGCCGAAAGGCTATGGTGAAAGAATGCCAAGAACCTTGAATGAGGATATCACAATTGATGGATATACTTTTGAAAAAGGAACAACGCTGGATGAAGAATATATTAAAGGCTTAAGACCTAAGAGTAAGAGGGAGGCTGCTCACCAGCTTAACAGACGCTCTACATTTAAGATACTACGTACTGACTATGTCCCACAAAAAGACCAGGTCGCAGATGTGGATACAACCGGATTTGGTGGAATTTCACTTAACCCGGAAGAAAACAAAGTGAATCTGCTTGTTGAGGATAATACATACTTTATTCCAATCATCGCCAATGGCGTGCTCTTAAAGGCTGCCTACAAGCAAAATACAGATGGTATTTATCTTTCGTATGATATAGCGATGAACTTCCTTACAAACGCCAGAATTACAAAGCAAAACTTTACTAAAGGTGTTGATGCTATTAAAGATGATGGTACGATTGTGGATAACGCAGAATTAACAATAGATAATGTCAGCATCGGAAATAAAGAATTGACTAATGTGAAGATGACGGTTATAAAAGAACAGGAGCATGATCTTGTTATTGGCAATTCTGGAATTAAAGAGTTTGGAAAATTTTCTTTAGATCAGGAAAATGATATTCTGGTTTTTGATAAAAAACAGACAGAAAAACAACAAGAGGAAGAACAAGAAGAAAATCAGTAGCTTTTTTAACATATTGAATTCCCGAAGCTTTCATAACCTGAAAGTTTCGGGTTTTTTATTTGACAGATCAAATAAAATTATGACCAAAGAATCAAAATACAATAAAAGGGGAGTTTCCGCATCAAAAGAAGATGTGCATAATGCAATTAAAAACATTGACAAGGGCTTGTTCCCCAATGCTTTCTGTAAAGTTGTCCCGGATGTTATCGGAGGGGATGAAAGCTATTGTAATGTAATGCATGCCGACGGTGCCGGAACAAAATCTTCCCTGGCATATGCCTACTGGAAAGAAACCGGCGATTTGTCTGTATGGAAAGGTATAGCTCAAGATGCTATTGTAATGAACCTGGATGATTTGCTTTGTGTTGGAATAACAGATAATATTTTGCTGTCTTCAACCATAGGGCGCAATAAAAATTTGATCCCGGGAGAGGTTCTTTCAGCGTTGATCAATGGAACAGAAGAAATCCTTGAAAATCTTCGAAAGCAGGGACTCGGTATTTATCTTACCGGGGGTGAAACCGCCGATGTTGGCGATCTTGTCCGCACTATTATCGTTGACTCAACAGTTACAGCGCGGACCAAAAAAACAAATATTATAGAAAATAATATCCGGGCTGGTGATGTTATTGTTGGGATGGCTTCTTATGGCAAGGCGGAGTACGAGGATAGCTATAATGGCGGGATGGGGTCGAACGGCCTCACAGCAGCACGCCACGATGTATTCCATAAATCCGTAGGTGAATCTTTCCCGGAAACTTATGATCCGCAGCTGCCGAAAGACCTTTGCTACACAGGTAAAATGAAACTGACAGACCCTACGGAAGTAGCCAATATGGATGCCGGCAAGCTTGTGCTTTCACCTACAAGAACGTATGCCCCGGTAATGCATGAAATTTTAAAGAAATACCGCAAGGATATTCATGGAATTATTCATTGCAGTGGCGGAGCTCAAACGAAAGTGTTGCACTTTATCGAAAATTTGCATGTGGTTAAAGATAATATGTTTGAAGTGCCACCCCTTTTCCGGATGATCAAAGAACAATCTCAAACCGACTGGCGTGAGATGTATCAAGTCTTTAATATGGGGCATCGCATGGAATTATATATGGATGAAAAGGAGGCTTCAAAGATTATTGAAATTGCAAAATCATTTGGCGTGGATGCTCAAATTGTTGGTAGAGTAGAGCAATCGGAGCAATCGAAAGTTACTATTAATTCCTATTATGGAACATTTACATATAATAAATAAGAAAACAGGAAATAACAAAGGATAAACTATATGCTGGATAAATTAAAAGAATTTAAGCAACAATACGATGAGATCGAACAGCAGATGAGCGATCCTGAAATTATTGCCGACAGGAAGCGTTTCATCAAGCTTCATAAAGATTATAAAGATCTACAACCTTTGGTTGAAGCGTATCATGAATATGAGGAGTTACTTAGCAACATTGAATCTGCAAAAGAAATCATTCATAATGAAACCGATGATGAGTTTGTGAAAATGGCCAAAGAGGAATTGCAGGAATTTAATAAGCAGAAGGAAGAGCTGGATGAAAAAATCAAATATTTATTAATTCCGAAAGATCCTCAGGATAGCAAAAATGCTGTTATGGAAATTCGCGCCGGTACCGGTGGAGATGAAGCCGGGATCTTTGCCGGGGATTTATACCGGATGTATTCTAAATATATTGAAAATAAAGGCTGGAAGAAAGATCTAATAAGCAGGACGGAAGCACCGCAAGGAGGATATAAGGAGATCATTTTTAATGTAGAAGGAGAAAATGTTTATGGTACGCTGAAATATGAGTCGGGCGTGCATCGGGTGCAGCGAGTTCCGCAGACCGAAACACAGGGAAGAGTGCATACTTCAGCCGCTTCTGTGGCTGTCTTGCCTGAAGCTGAAGAATTTGATGTGGAAATCAAAGACTCCGATATACGTAAAGATACATTTTGTGCTTCCGGACCCGGTGGACAATCTGTAAATACTACCTATTCAGCTGTACGATTAACGCATCATCCAACAGGAATCGTGGTGAGCTGTCAGGATGAAAAATCCCAAATTAAAAACCTGAATAAAGCCATGAAAGTTTTGCGCTCCCGTATCTATGAAATGGAGTATCAAAAATATCTGGATGAAATTTCATCCAAAAGGAAAACAATGGTTTCCACAGGTGATCGATCAGCAAAAATACGCACCTATAATTATTCACAAGGCAGAGTGACGGATCACAGAATTAACCTGACACTGTATAACCTTCAGAATATCATTGATGGCGATATAGATCAAATTATTGATGAATTGCAAACAGCCGAAAATGCAGAAAAACTGAAAGAAACAATCGGTTGATAATGATCTGAATACTGATGATCACATTCTTAAGAATCGAAAAAATGTGACCAATCGATCAGTTAAAAAACAGTAATTAAGAAAAACCGAGCAGGAATTGAAAAAAATGGCATATTTGGAATGTAATAAACCGAGAAGAGTATCCTAAAAATCATTACTACCATGAAAAAATCCGATCTTGTCAACTTAATAAAATCAAAGCATTCTTTTCTTTGTATAGGCCTGGATAGCGATATTCAGAAAATTCCCAAACATTTGCTGAAAGCAGATGATCCTGTTTTTGAGTTTAATAAACAGATCATAGATGCTACTATTGATTTGGCGGTAGCCTATAAACCCAATATTGCATTTTATGAATCCCGGGGATCGGAAGGCTGGCAGTCACTGGAAAAAACCATCGATTATATTCATTCCAAAGAGGAAGATGTTTTTACTATAGCTGATGCTAAGCGGGGAGATATTGGTAATTCATCAAAATATTATGCGGAAACATTTTTGTCTTCCGAAAAGCTTGATTTTGATGCTGTAACCGTATCACCCTATATGGGAAGAGATTCGGTTGAACCTTTTCTACAATACGATGGAAAATATGCTATTGTTTTAGCTTTGACTTCAAATCCCGGAGCATCGGATTTTCAGTTGCCCCGCCATCAATTAACCGGAGGCCTGGAAAAGTTGGGGATCAAAACACAAAATCGCAGAAAATTGTGGGAACAGGTTTTAATACGTTCCTACGACTGGGGTACAGAAGAGAATATGATGTTTGTTGTAGGAGCTACTAAAGCGGAAATGCTTGAAAAAATCCGGAGTATTATTCCTTACCACTTTTTGTTGGTGCCGGGTATCGGAGCGCAGGGAGGAAGCCTGGAAGAAGTTGCGCATTACGGGTTAACCCATGATTGCGGATTGCTGGTGAATAGCTCCAGAGGAATTATTTTTGCTTCAGAAGGAGAGGATTTTGCTCAGCATGCAAGAGAAAAAGCACAAAAAATACAGAAAAAGATGGATTTTCTTTTAAAAGAAAAAGGAGTCACGTCATAAGTGGATGTAGTAGAAAAGATTATGATAATAAAACGAAACAGGTCGCTTATGCATAAATTTATATGGTTTGCCTTAATTATTTTTTTGCCGGCAGGACTAATAGCACAGGACGAGAAATCCTCAAAAGATGACACAACAAAAGAATATGCTATCGATGACTATGAGGTGTTTAATAAGTTTTTAGGCGGAGATTCTGTGCGGAAGTGTCATGGGAGTCCCTGCAGAGGTAAAATTAAAGATCATCATGAAAATGGAGAGCTGAAGCATAAAGGGTATTATAAAGACGGTAAACTTACAACCAGCTATAAAAACTATTTCAATAATGGCCAGCTGGAACGTGCATTTCAAAAGAAAAATTCAAATAAAGCTGAGGTTGAGATTTACTATAAAAACGGAGAAGTTCGCTCTGAAATAACCTATTTGCATAGTGAACCGCTGGAGTGGACCGAATATTTCCCAACAGGTAAAAAGGAATTTTATGAACGCCACCATAAAAGCTTACAATTTTTAGAAGAAAGAATTTACTTTTTTTCATCCGGACAAAAACAAAGTCACTTAAAACTGAAGAATGAAGATAAAAAAATCTACGATAAAACGATTTTTTATAAAAATGGTAAAGTGAAAGCTGAAGGCGAAGTTTTATATAATCCCTATATTTATGCATACAGAAGGGAAGGGGAATGGAAGTTTTATGATGAAAACGGGAAGCTTGAATTGAAGCAGGAGTTTGTAAAAGGGAAAGTTGTAAAAGAAGAAAAATTGTAGCTTCAGGTTTTACCTTATTTCCCGATACTTTTTTAGTCTTGTCAGCAAAATTTCTTTTGCGATCTGACAAAATTGCATATTTCCGTATTGGCATATAACTTGCTAAATAGCGTGAAAAAGGCATTTATGACAATTATAGAAGTTAATTCGTACGAAGATTTAATGGAAAAGCTGAAAGGACGCAAGAAAGCTTTTTTGTTGTTATTTAAAGAGGGGACCGAAAACAGTGAGTGTGCGCTGAAAAGCATGAAAAACACAAAGCTCCCGGAGAATACGGACACAGCAGTTC
This sequence comes from Bacteroidales bacterium, assembly GCA_021738505.1. Classification (GTDB taxonomy): domain Bacteria; phylum Bacteroidota; class Bacteroidia; order Bacteroidales; family PWNQ01; genus PWNQ01. The sequence continues at coordinate 56,930 of JAIPBW010000002.1, forward strand.
TGGCTGCTAATGTAGCCAGCGTCAGAGATATTCACACAAGATTTGGAATTAAATCAGCACCTACTTTGATGCGGTTCGAAAACGGAGAGTTTAAAAGTGAAGTGAAAGGATGTCACGATCCCGAATATTACGGCTCGCTGATAGCAAATGAACTTTATACGGCTTCCGGTGAACAGGAAGGCAAAAAGCAAAACCGTGTAACCGTTTATTCAACACCATCTTGTCCACACTGCAACACATTAAAATCGCATTTGAGGCATCATGGTATTGCTTTCCGGGATATTAATGTTGCCGCTGACCAGGCAAAAGCACAGGAGCTTGTAAAACGTACCGGACAGCAGGGAGTTCCACAGGCTGAGATTAATGGACAATGGGTGCTGGGATTTGATAAGAGTAAAGTAAATCGGTTGTTAGGAATCGAAGACTAACATTTAAATAAAATATAAAAAACAAAATATCATGAAAGAATTACAACCACTTAATGAAAATGTATTGCTGGACTTAACCAGCGAACAGGAAGAAAAAACCTCCGGTGGAATTATTATCCCGGATACAGCAAAAGAAAAACCACAACATGCTAAAGTCGTTGCTATCGGCAATATTGAAAATGCTGAAATCAAAATCGGCGATGTTGTGTTTTACAAAAAATTCAGCGGGTCTGAATTAAAACATGGTGATAAAGATTATCTGATTATTCCTTATGCCGATTTATTGGCAAAAGTTGTAGAAACGGATGAAATTTAAATTAAGATTGTAGCCAAACAGAAATAGACCGGTACTTGTTGAAAGTGCCGGTTTTTTTATTTGTAAACAGGATTGGTTCAAGTTTTATCAGGTAAGTCCGGCACATAATCATAACCTGCAACAAGCTCGCTCATGTTATGCTGTTGATAAATAGTTTGCTCCTAATTGTTATAAGCAGATCACGGTTAAAAGTCTCGCAATTTATAAAGCAGATTATAATGGTTTGTAAAATTATATTATCTTTGTATTCCTAATCAAATTTAATGTATTAGTCTGATTACCAAACGCTATTTTAATATAAACAGGAGAAAATATGGCTGAAAGAAAAAATGTCTATCTCTTTGGCGACAAAACAGCTGAAGGAAATACATCAATGAAAAACCTGCTGGGTGGCAAAGGTGCCAACCTGGCGGAAATGAGTCTTGTAGGTGTTCCCGTCCCTCCGGGATTTACAATTACCACCGAAGTTTGTACTGATTATAACAAACTGGGACCGGATAAGACTATAGAAATGATCAAGTCAGAAGTTACTGATGCTGTTCATTATGTAGAAAAACTTATGGGTAATAAATTTGGCGACAGCAATAATCCCTGCCTGTTGTCTGTTCGCTCCGGTGCGCGTGTCTCTATGCCCGGAATGATGGATACTGTCCTTAACCTCGGATTGAATGATGAATCCGTGGAGGGACTGGCAAAGAAAACAGGTAACGACCGCTTCGCATGGGATAGTTACCGCCGGTTTATTCAGATGTATGGTGATGTAGTCCTGGGCCTGAAGCCTGAATCAAAAGAAGATGAAGATCCTTTTGAACTTATCATCGAAAAGAAAAAAGAAAAACGAGGCGTTGAAAACGATGTGGAATTGACCACTGACGATTTAAGAGAACTCGTTACAGAATTTAAAAAAGCTGTTAAAGATAATTTAAATAAAGAATTCCCTGAAGATCCATGGGAACAGCTTTGGGGAGCCATTTTAGCTGTATTTGACAGTTGGAATACCAACCGGGCGAAATACTACCGCCGCATGAATAAAATCCCTCATGAATGGGGAACAGCAGTAAACGTACAGGCTATGGTCTTTGGTAACATGGGCGAAAACTCTGCTACCGGTGTTGCCTTTACCCGCGATGCCGGTACTGGTGAAGATATCTTTAACGGCGAATATCTTATCAATGCTCAGGGAGAAGATGTTGTTGCCGGAATCCGTACTCCGCAGCAAATTACATTGGAAGGCTCAAAGCGCTGGGCTGAATTGGCAGGTGTGACTGAAGAAGACAGAAAAAATAACTATCCGTCTCTCGAAGAAACTATGCCTGAAATTTATAAAGAGCTTGATAAAATTCAGCAAGACCTGGAGAACCATTATAAAGATATGCAAGACCTGGAATTTACTATCCAGGAAGGAAAATTATGGTTGTTGCAGACACGTAACGGAAAACGTACAGGTGCAGCTATGGTTAAAATAGCCATGGATATGCTGAATGATAAATTTATTGATGAGAAAACAGCCGTTTTACGCGTCGATCCAAGCAGAATGGATGAGATCCTGCATAACGTCTTTAAACCCGAAGCACTGAATCAGGCTAATGCAATTGCTAAAGGTCTTCCTGCTTCTCCGGGAGCTGCAACAGGCCAGATCGTGTTTTTTGCTGATGAAGCTGATAAATATGAGAATGCTTTACTTGTGCGCATTGAAACATCACCAGAGGATCTGGAAGGAATGAATGTGGCAAATGGCATCCTGACAGCTCGTGGCGGTATGACATCACATGCTGCTGTTGTTGCCCGTGGAATGGGTAAATGCTGTGTTTCCGGGGCAGGAGCTATCAAAGTGAACTACCGGGAAAGAACAATGACTGTTGATGGTAAAGTATTTAAACAGGGCGACTGGTTGTCACTGAATGGCTCTACCGGAGAAGTTTATGAAGGTATGGTGGAAACAGAAGAACCTGAAGTGTCAGGTAATTTTGCCCATTTGATGGAGCTCTCCGATAAGTATAGCCGGATGCATGTCAGAACAAATGCTGATACGCCTCATGACTCAAAATCTGCCCGTGAATTTGGAGCTCAGGGAATTGGCCTGTGCCGTACAGAACACATGTTTTTTGAAGGAGACCGCATCAAAGCCATGCGCGAAATGATCCTTGCTGACGATGAGGAAGGAAGACGGAAAGCATTGAAAAAATTATTGCCTTATCAGAGAGAAGACTTTGAAGGTATCTTCACAGCCATGCAAGACCTGCCGGTGACAGTGCGTTTACTGGATCCACCATTACATGAGTTTGTTCCGCATGAAGAAAAGAATCAAAAAGAAATTGCGGAAGAACTAGGACTTTCACCTCAGGTGGTCAAAGAACGTGTGGAATCTCTTATGGAGGTGAACCCGATGTTAGGTCATCGTGGTTGCCGTCTGGGAAATACATATCCCGAGATTACAGAAATGCAATCCCGCGCTATTATTGAAGCCGCACTTAACCTTAAGAAGAAAGGGATAAAAGCAATACCTGAGATTATGGTTCCGCTAACAGGTACACTGGAAGAGATGAAGATGCAGGAAGACATTGTTCGCAATACAGTGAATACGGTCTTTGAAGAACAAAATGATACCATTGAGTATCTCGTGGGTACTATGATTGAAGTTCCTCGTGCTGCACTTACTGCTGACGAGATTGCTAAATCAGCGGAATTCTTCTCATTTGGAACTAATGACCTGACGCAAATGGGCTTTGGCTATTCCCGGGACGATGCCGGCAAGTTCCTGCCAGTTTATCTGGAAAAAGGTATCATGAAACATGATCCATTCCAGGTTCTGGACCAAAATGGAATTGGCCAGCTTGTTGACATGGGAACCAAACGAGGCCGCCAAACCAATAAAGATCTTAAAGTTGGTATTTGTGGTGAACATGGAGGCGAACCCAGCTCAGTGGAATTCTGCCACCGCGTTGGAATGAATTATGTAAGTTGCTCGCCGTTCCGTGTGCCCATTGCACGCCTGGCTGCTGCTCAAGCTGCCCTCAAAGAAGAGAAATAATCTCTGAAATAATTTTTAGAATTGATAACCGCTCTGACAAAATCAGGGCGGTTTTTTTAGTTTTAAATTTTCTGCATTGGGCTTTAAGCAGGTATGCAGAAGTGGGGCGCTGGCACGGAGCTGTCAGCGTCTGACCGAAGGGAGGCACTGACAGGTCTTTGGGAGTTACCGAAGGTGCGATGTTGCGAGTTGGCGAAGCGAAGAGGTGATAAGGCAAGTTGGCGAAGAGTTTCTCGCCCTGCGCTGGCTTGCCCCTTAAGGGGAAAGGGGTGCGGCAGGCTGGCAAAAAGATGGATGTTTTTTTTCTCACTGCACCGCTAAGTAATGTTTGTCAGTAAAGTCGAGTGGTTAGTTCATAATGTTTGAGTTCAAAGGTTACCCCGTTTTTTTTATCTGGGCCTGCCTCGTATTTATCGGGGGCTTGCGAAGTATTTAAAACCAAATAGTCCCGATTGGAACATCGGGATGACTGTGATAAAAAACGAGCGTAACGCAGAAATTGGACATTATGAACAAACACTAAGTAAATCTTTTTTATACTAAACAACAAAAAAATCATTTCTTTCGTTTGTTTTTTTGAAGTTTTTGAGTAACTTTGTTACTCATATTTTTCAGAAGTTCGTATTAAAAATTAAAACCTTGTTAGAAGCACTCGTAACATCCAAAACCCGAATGAAAATGCTGTTGAAATTTTTTCTCAATAGCAGATCTGAAGCCTACCTCCGGAGTTTAGCCGAGGAGTTTGGAGAGTCAACAAATTCCATTCGTTTAGAGCTAAATAAATTTGAAGATGCCGGATTATTAACGGCCCGTATGCAAGGCAACAAAAAGCTTTATAAAGCAAATAGCAGTCATCCTTTGTTCCCGGATATACACAATATTATTTTAAAACATGTAGGGGTAGATCATATTATTGAGGAAATTGTCAATAAACTGGGTGATGTACATAAAGTTTTTCTTATCGGTGATTTTGCTAAAGGCATAAACTCTTCTATCATGGACTTGATTTTTGTAGGACGCGACATTAATAAAACGTACTTGCTTAATCTGGTTGAAAAAGCTGAAAAAATTATCAAGCGTAAGTTGCGATTTATGGTTTTTGAGCCAGACGAATTTGAAGATTACAAAAACAATATCAAAAACGAAGAGCCTTTGTTGCTCTGGCAAAGCGAATAAATTTAGCGTTTTTAAATGTTAAATTTAGGTTATAAATAAGATAAAGACGACTAAACATCAAATAAAGAATAATTTTGCATTTACGAATGTTTTTGTAGGAGCTAATAAATAGTTTTAGATACGAATGCAAAAAACTTTTTTTATCGGCTTCTTTTTTAAATAAGGGGTTCTCTTAGTAAAAAATATCACAATGATTATCTTTGCAACCTTTATTCGAAAAATTAAATGTTTAGCAAATAACAAAATAAGATATGGAAGAAAATTATTCACTCAGTCATTTGCGTCAGTTGGAGGCTGAGTCCATCCACATTATTCGTGAAGTAGCCGCTTCATTTGAGAATCCGGTTATGCTTTATTCCATTGGAAAAGACTCTTCTGTAATGGTTCGATTAGCCGAGAAAGCTTTCGCCCCGGGAAAGGTACCTTTTCCATTAATGCACATTGATTCTAAGTGGAAATTTCGTGAAATGACCGAATTTCGGGATCGTTATGCGAAGGAAAACGGCTGGGATTTGATCGTGCATTATAATAAAGAAGGTTATGAAGCCGGCGTAGGGCCGTTTACGCATGGATCTAAAGTGCATACGGATATCATGAAAACCCAGGCATTGTTAAACGGACTCACAAAACACAAGTTTGACGCTGCTTTTGGCGGAGCCAGACGTGATGAAGAAAAATCCCGTGCTAAAGAACGAATTTTTAGCTTCCGTGATCAATATCATCAGTGGGACCCGAAAAACCAGCGTCCGGAATTATGGAATATCTACAATACAAAAGTTCACAAGGGTGAGTCTATCCGGGTTTTTCCATTGTCAAACTGGACGGAATTAGATATCTGGCAGTATATCCGCCTGGAAAATATTCCCATCGTACCGCTTTATTTTGCTAAAGAACGCCCTGTTGTGGAGTACGGAGGAGCACTGATCTTAGTCGATGATGACCGCATGCCTGATGAACTGGCCAAAACAGCGAAAATGAAAAAAGTTCGCTTCCGTACATTAGGTTGCTATCCGCTTACAGGTGCTGTGGAATCGAATGCTGACACTGTAGAAAAAATTGTGGAAGAGATGATGACAACCACTCAGTCGGAAAGAACTACACGTGTGATTGATTTCGACCAGGAAGCTAGCATGGAGCAAAAGAAAAGAGAAGGATACTTTTAAATGGGATGAACTGCATCGTTATGTTAGGTTTTTTCTGAGGACTTAATCCTGACGTGGCATGAGTTGAAGTAATAAAACAAAAGAACATGGAAACAAGAGATAAGAATTTATCCATCACCGAATTTTTAGATAAAGACGAAAGAAAAGATTTATTACGTCTGTTAACTGCAGGGTCTGTGGATGATGGGAAATCTACGTTAATAGGTCGCCTGCTTTTTGATAGTAAACGATTATATGAAGATCAGCTTTCTGCTCTGGAGCGTGATTCAAAACGCGAAGGACATGCCGGAGAAGATATTGATTATGCTCTCTTGTTGGATGGCCTTAAAGCAGAACGGGAACAGGGAATAACCATTGATGTGGCTTACCGTTATTTTTCAACCAGTGAGCGAAAATTTATTATTGCAGACACACCCGGTCACGAGCAATATACCAGGAATATGGTTACCGGAGCTTCTACGTCTAATCTGGCGATATTGCTTGTGGATGCCCGCCACGGTGTGATCACACAAACCAAACGCCACACGTTTATTGCCAGCCTCCTCGGCATACAGCATGTTGTTGTGGCCATTAATAAAATGGATCTTGTAGACTATAGTGAACAGCGATACAATGAAATCGTTAAAGATTACAAGCAGTTCCTTACCGGGATGAATATTCCGGATGTGAACTTTATTCCCATTTCCGCTCTTAAAGGAGACAATGTGGTTGACCATTCCGAAAATATGGATTGGTATCACGGTCAGCCGATGCTCGAATTTCTTGAGACAGTGCATGTGGATGCAGACCGTAATTTCGATGATTTTCGTTTCCCGGTTCAATATGTTAACCGACCCTCACTGGATTACAGAGGGTATGCCGGTACTTTAGCCTCAGGTATCGTCAGAAAAGGAGATACGATTAAAGTTCAGCCTTCCGGCAAAACATCTCAAGTTACCAGCATTTTAGGTGCTAATGGCGAACAGGATTATGCTTTTCCTCCTCAGGCTATTTCCCTGACCTTATCCAATGAAATAGATATCTCAAGAGGTGATATGATCGTACATCCGGATAATATGGCGCGTCAGGAAAGACATTTTGAAGCGATGCTCGTTTGGATGGATGAACAGGAAATGAAACCGCATCGCCAATACTACATCAAACATGCTAACAATACAACAAAAATACGTTTTGACAATCTTCGCTATAAAGTAGATGTCAATACCATGGATAAGCATGAAGCCGATATATTGCACCTGAATGAAATCGGCCGAATGGTTTTAACTGCGAATAAGCCATTGATGTTTGATCCGTATAAAAAAATTAGTGATACCGGGGCTTTTGTAATTATTGATCCGGTAACACATAATACAGCAGCCGTAGGGATGATCATCGATAAAGTTAGCGATAAAGACATGGCTTCCCGGATTACGGATGTTGAAAGAGAAAAGATTTATAGAGGAGAAGCCTTAGTAGATCCCAGGGAACGGGAACTGTTTTACAACCAAAAAGGGTCAACCATTTGGATTACAGGTTTGCACGGTTCCGGAAAAAACGAACTGGCTTATGGATTGGAAAAACAGCTGTTCGATATGGGAGCTACTACCGTTCTGATGGATGGCTCCACAGTGCGAAGCGGACTTTCCCGCGAACTGGACCATTCTCCTGCCGACCGTGCAGAACACCTGAGAAGAGTTGCACATGTGTGCTATATGTTAAATGAGCAGGGTATCATTACCATTTGTTCCTTTATTTCACCGGACGAAGATATCCGTAATCAGGTTGCTGAAATTGTAGGTGAAGATCGCTTCCACATGATCCATATGGATGCTGATTTAGATTATTGTAAAAGCAATAAACCAGAGATGTTTGAAAAAGCAATTAATGGAAAAATTAACTATATGCCCGGAATAGATGCCGAGTATGAAAAACCTCAAAGTCCGGTGATGACGCTTAATCCGGAGACTAAGAATAAATGGATTGAAGAAGTGGTAAATTATCTGGAAAAAGAGAAAATTTTCCCGCTGGAATAGGATGATATGCCTGGATTGTCGAAATCCGGAACAGAAATATTTATTTTCAAATTTTGTTAAGTATTTAAAAGTAACCGCTAAAATCCAATCGTCTGATCAGAACAGAAATGGCTTTTAGCGGTTATTAGCAATGCTAATTTCGGTTATACGTTTTGCTGACTATTTTATTTGTCTTCATTTTCTTCGTCGTAAGGGACTCTGTTTTTGATGGAGCGCCCCAGCGTAGCTTCATCGGCATATTCAAGCTCGTCACCAACGCCAATGCCACGGGCTATTGAGCTGACCCGGATATTGGTATCCCTGATCTGTTTGACAATATAAAAGCCAGTGGTGTCGCCTTCCACCGTTGACGGTAGAGCCAAAATCAGTTCCCGTACATTTTCTTCTTTGAGCCGTCCGATCAATGCATCAATGGTGAGATCTTCGGGACCTATACCTTCCATAGGAGAAATAACATTTCCCAGCACATGATACAACCCATTGAACTGCGATGTGTTTTCTATAGCCATAACATCGCGTACATCATGAACCACGCAAACCGTTTGTTCATCCCGGGCAGCATTGGCACAGATATGACATATGTTTGAGTCGGAAATATTATGACATTTCTTGCAATATTGAATGTTTTCACGCATGTCAATGATAGCATTTCCAAGTGCAGTAGCTGTTTCAGGATCTTCATTGAGCAGGTGGAGTGCTAAACGCAAAGCCGTCTTTTGTCCTATGCCGGGTAACTTCCCAAGTTCATTCACTGCATTCTCTACGCGTTTAGATGGAAGATTGTTTATCATTTTTTCTATAAGGTTTTATAAAAGCACTAATTTAGCTGCAAAATTAAAAAAGAAATTGTGCTATGTCGCCCAATAGTATACTAATTACTTTTATTGTCTATACAATTTTGCTATTGCTTATCAGCTGGCTAACCTCGCGCAAAGCAAATAATGAAAGTTTTTTTATAGGTAATCGCCAGTCGCCATGGTTCGTCGTAGCTTATGGTATGATCGGAGCTTCGCTTTCGGGGGTTACTTTTATCTCTATTCCCGGTGACGTCGGTTCTTCCTTTTCAACCTATATGATGATCGTTTTTGGTTATCTGGTGGGATATGCTGTGATTGCAGAAGTACTACTGCCACTGTATTACCGGCTGAAATTAACGTCTATATACACCTTTCTAGAACAACGCCTGGGCTTTTGGTCTTATAAAACCGGGGCGTTTTACTTTATTTTATCACGCGTGATTGGTGCTTCATTCCGGATGTTTTTGGTGGTAAATGTAATGCAGTTATTCGTTTTTAACGAATGGGGTGTTCCGTTTTGGGTGACCGTAATTGCTTTTATCATTTTAATGGTCCTGTATACGTATCGTGGTGGTATCAAGACAATTGTCTGGACAGATACACTGCAAACAACATTTATGCTGGCTACTGTTGTTGTTTCTATTGTTTTGTTAGGGAAAGAAATGAATCTTGGCGCAGGCGAGATGATTAAAACCATTGCTGAAAGTAAATATTCTACCGTTTTGATAGCAGAATGGGAACATCGCTATTTCTTTCTGAAACAATTTATCAGCGGAGCATTTATAGCTATTGTGATGACTGGTTTAGACCAGGATATGATGCAGAAAAACCTTAGTTGCCGCAATTTGAAAGACGCAAAGAAGAATATCTATTCCATGAGTTTTGCCTTAATTCCCATGAATATATTGATACTTTCATTAGGCGTATTGCTATATGTGTATGCCGAAGCAAATGGAATTCATGTTCCGGAGACTACAGATGATTTATTCCCTTTGATAGCATTAAAATACCTGGGAAGTTTTGCCGGGATCGTTTTTCTTATTGGTCTCATTTCTGCTGCATATTCCAGTGCAGACAGTGCATTAACGTCTCTTACAACTTCTTTTAGTATAGATTTCTTACGGTTGGATAAAAATGAGAAATTAACTGAAAAACAAAAGATTAATCTGCGGCAGCTTATCCATATTGGAGTGGCTACCACTGTGACAATTGTGATTATTGTTTTTAATGCAATTAATGACTCTTCCGTGATTTCCAAACTTTTTACTATTGCCGGGTATACTTATGGTCCATTGCTTGGGATGTTTACTTTTGGTATTTATACAAAACGCAATCTCAATGATAAATTTGTCCCGTTAATTGCAATACTTTCCCCGGTTATTTGTTATATCATTAGTAGCAATTCGAGTACCTGGTTTTATGGATATGAATTTGGATTTGAGCTTTTATTGCTCAATGGTTTATTCGTATTTTTAGGTCTGATGATAATCTCACGCAAATAAGATTGAAAAGGAGTAAGGAATGTATTATTTTCGTTTCATAAAACAAAATTGCAAAACACCTCTTAATTATATTTCTAAAATCGGATTGTACAAATAAAAACTTTAGTTGCCATGAATAAGATTATACTGTTCTTTTTAATACTCACATTGGCTTCTTGCAAGTCGCACGAGCCCGGGTTTAATGTCGTTCCCGTAAGCGAGGTTAATGAAAGTGAAAATTCCAACGAAGGCTTATATTATGCTTTGCCCAGAACACGTATTATGGTAGATGTTCAGGTAAAAAAAACAATGTCCTTTCGGGGACCTTATGCAGAGTATGCCTCCAAATATCTGGGATTGGATAATGTAACGGAAGAAAACAAATCCTCTTTTGATATACAGGATATCAAAATATCCACAATTTATGAAGCTGACCCGGAACAATTTTATTTTGTCGAACTTAATTATGAAGATAATCCCAGAGCCGCTAATCTAATGCTTGAGCTAACGGAATCGGGAATAATTGCAAATGTGAATGATACTGCCGGGTTTAATACGTCCAATCAGGTTGTCTTTATGAATGACAAAGAAAAAAATGACGATTTCAGCAAGACGTTTTCCTATATTCCCGATAAAAACATGTATGAAAAGGTAGATACTGTTATTCAGGAAGTTACAAGAGATACCGTTACTTTTAAAAAGCGGGTACTCAAGCGTAAAATGGTTCAAAAAACCACAGAACAAAAAGCACAGGAAGCGGCAGATTTTATTCTTAAAGTCAGAGAGCAGAAAATGAACTTGATTACGGGATATCAGGAAACGCCATATCCTCAGGAGACCATGGAATATATGTTTGATCGACTCAAGGATATGGAGGACAAATACCTGAAATTATTCACAGGTATGCAGGCCAGCGAAACCCTGAATTATCGGTTTTCATTTACACCCCCGGATAATGTGTATCGTATTAATGAAAAGTTATTTCGGTTTTCCGAGGAAAAAGGAGTTTTGGAAAAAGGAAGCGAACAGGGAGAAATTGTTTCTTTAGAAATCAACAGACAACGCCGTACGAAAAATATGTATGAGCACATAAAGGCAAACTATAATAAAGACAAGCAAAGAAATGGCTTTTATTACCGGTTGCCTGAGGATGCTAATATCCGCGTAAAGAAAAATGAAAAACCGCTGGCTGAAGTTATCCTTCAAATCAGCCAATTTGGGGTTGTAAATTCCCTTCCTGCACGGTATAATAATTTGCGGTTTTATCCTTCATCAGGGATGATAAAAACCGTCAATACAAAAGAATAAAGCAGTTTAGACATTGAATTAGTATTTTATGAACGAACAAGATTATCTCAATTATAGACCTGAGAAGCAATATTATTTCTCGGATACTTCTTTTGATCTTTTAATGCGCAAACGGATCAGTAAAATTTTGCTGATTTGTTCTACTTATGATGCTTTTATGCTTGAGGAAGACGGGCGAATAGATGAGCAGATATTCAACGAATATGTCTCGTTAAACCTACGGTATCCGCCGCAGTTTATACAAGTCTCATCGGCAGAAGAAGCCTGGAAGGTTTTGGAGGAAGAGCAAATAGACCTGGTGATTTCCATGTTAAGTATCGGAGATATGGATCCCTTCCAGATGTCTATTTCAATAAAAGATAAATACCCCGATATTCCGATTGTTGTGCTTACACCTTTCTCCCGCGAGGTAACGATCAAACTTAAAAATGAAGATCTAAGTGCCATCGATCATGTGTTTTGCTGGTTAGGAAATGCTAATATTTTGCTTGCTATCATAAAATTGATTGAAGATAGCATGAATGTTCAGCATGATGTGGAGGAAGTGGGGGTTCAGGTTATTATTTTAGTAGAAGACAATATCCGGTTTTATTCGAGTTATTTACCCAACATCTACCGGATAATTTTCAAGCAATCCAAGAAGTTTATGGCCGAAGGACTTAATGAGCACCAAAAAATGTTGCGCATGCGTGGAAGGCCTAAGATATTGCTTGCCAGAACCTACGAGCAGGCCATTGATTATTATGAAAAGTATAAGCATAATCTTTTGGGTATTATTTCCGATATCAGTTATTACAGAAATGATAAGATGGATAAGTTTGCCGGGGTCAGACTATGCCGGAAAGTACGCAAAGACGATAAGTTTTTGCCGTTTTTACTGCAATCCAGCGATGGAACCAATGAAAAACTGGCGAAACGGGAAAGAGTAGGATTTATTAACAAAAACTCAAAAACATTACTCAAAGAACTTCGTGATTATATCGTACAGAATTTTGCTTTTGGTGATTTTATTTTCCTCGATCCCACAACAGGCGAAGAGATTGACCGCGCTACAGACCTGCAGTCTTTTCAGCAAAAGATTTATACAATACCGGACAAAACACTAAGTTATCATATTAACCGCAATCATATTTCCAAATGGCTAAATGCCCGGGCATTATTTCCTATTGCTGAAATGCTGAAATATTTGCGTCCGGAACATTTTGATAATTTAGACCAAATTCGCAAGTTTTTATTTGATACCATAGCTTCATACCGCAGAGGAAAGGGCAGGGGAGTTATTGCCAAATTCTATCGCGAGCGTTTTGATGAATACCTGATCTTTTCCCGAATCGGCGAAGGTTCTATTGGAGGTAAAGCAAGGGGTTTGGCTTTTATCGATTCTCTTTTAAAGAAGCATAACCTGATGGACAAATATGAGGATGTAATTATTACTATCCCCAGGACCGTTGTGCTTAGCACCGATGTGTTTGATGAATTCATGGATGATAATGAACTTTATGATATAGCTCTTTCTGATATCTCCGATGATGAAATTCTCGATCATTTTATCAATGCCCGTTTGCCTTTTCGTATTCATAAAGATCTGTTGGCATTTATTGAAGTTGTCCATAATCCGATCGCGATTCGTTCATCCAGTTTGTTAGAGGATAGCCATTATCAGCCATTTGCCGGGATTTACAGCACGTATATGGTTCCCAAAATTGAAGATGACGAACGGTTAATGCTTGAATTGTTAGGGAATGCGATAAAAAGTGTGTATGCTTCTGTTTTTTATAAAGATAGTAAAGCATATATGGAAGCTACCTCCAATGTCATTGATGAAGAAAAAATGGGAATTGTCTTGCAAGAAGTCTGCGGCAAGGAAAAGAAATCACTGGATAACTTATTTTCACCGACGTTCTCAGGTGTAGCCCGGTCAATAAATTTTTATCCAATAGAACCCGAGAAGTCTGAAGATGGAATAGCCAGCATAGCAGTTGGTTTAGGGAAATATATTGTGGATGGAGGACAAACATTACGGTTTTCACCTAAATATCCCAAAAAAGTCTTGCAGCTTTCCAATCCGGATATGGCTTTGCGTGATACACAAAAATATTTCTATGCTTTGGATTTGAAAAGTGATAGTTTTCAACCTTCCGTTGATGATGCCGTTAACCTGGAGAAGGTGAAAATTAAAGATATTGCTGATTCCCATGATTTCAAGCATGTTTTTTCAACGTTTGATTATGCCAATAATGTCATCCGTGATGGTGCCAATTATAAAGGCAAAAAGATCGTCACATTTGCCAATGTTCTTAAACATAAAAAGTTTCCTCTTGCTGAAATACTGCAGGATATTTTGGAAATTGGCCAAAAAGCCATGAACAATCCAATTGAAATTGAGTTTGCTGTGAATATGGATACTCCTAAAGATCATCCTATGATTTTTAGCATGTTGCAGATACGTCCTATAGTAGAAAACAAAGAAGAATTGGATTTGGACCTGGAAGAAGATGTGAAAGAAGAGGATACAATTATTTATTCGAATTCGGCATTAGGAAATGGAGAAATTGATTATCTGAAGGATATTGTATATGTAAAACCGGATTCGTTTCAGGCTGCCAATAATCCACAAATTGCAGAAATAATCGAAAGACTAAACATTCAGTTCAAAGAGCAGGCCAAAAATTATATTCTGATCGGTCCGGGGCGTTGGGGCTCCAATGATCCATGGTTGGGTGTACCTGTTAAGTGGGCACAAATATCCCAAGCCAGACTCATTGTAGAATCCGGACTGGAAAATTACCGCATCGATCCCTCCCAGGGTACGCATTTTTTTCAGAATCTGACTTCTTTTCAGGTGGGCTATTTTACTATTAACCCGCATGAAAATGACGGATATTATGATGTAGATTATCTAAATCAACAAGAAGCTGTTTATGAAGATGATTTTGTCCGTCATGTACAGTTTGAAAATCCTGTTGTTGTGAAAATTGACGGAAGAAAGAATAAAGGGGTTATTTTCCGCGATCAGGTTAATGAATAATAAAACGCTCTTTATTATGTTTTAAATGGAGAATAGTTCAAATAAAACGTAAGATTTAGTTATATCCAATTGGAAAAAACTGATTCTCTGAATTTTTAAACTCAACAACTAAATACCACATGGATTATACAGATTTAAGAGAGAAATTAAATAAAGTGCATACCTGGCCCACTGTTTATATGTTTAAATTTATAGTGCCGGATTATCCACAAAAACTGGCAAGAGTGCAGGAACTATTTTCTGCTGAGGCTGAAGTTTACTATAAATCCTCAAGAAAAGGGAATTATATATCTGTTACAGGCAAAGAAGTTGTGTTAGGACCTGATGAAATAATTCGCAAATATGAAAAGGCTGAAAAGATCAATGATCTTATTGCATTGTAAGAGATCAGCCAAATAAAAAAACGATTGATCATTATAAAAGTTTATGTAATTTCGCATGGTAATCGGCATGCTATGATAAATTCACTAAATCAGAAAAGAATTCTATGTTTGGAAATATAAAAGAGCAACTTAAATCGGCTCAAAGCGAGATGAAAGAAAAGCTTGCAGAAACGCAGGTAAGCGGTAAAGCAGGCGAAGGAAAAGTAGAGGTAGTCGTAAACGGGAATCGAAAAATGATCTCTCTGGATATAGCCCCTGAACTTTTTGAGGCAAAAAATCAAGAGGAAATTCAACAACTTATTATTGAAGCTTCTAATGATGCCTTAACCCAGGCTGAAAATATTGCCGAGGATGAAATGATGAACTCGGCGAAAAATATGCTTCCCGGTATATTTTAATAATGGTGACCTCTGAGCAGAGGTGTCAGGATAAACGATTTCCTATTGGTTTATTGCATCCCTGAAAATTTGGCGAATTGTTAACAAAAAATAATTGAGCATTCAAACGATTTTTGTTATCTTAGTCGTGAAATAAAGCCAAAATATTAGAGCAATGGAATATGATATATTAAATCATGATGCTGATTTGGTAGCGGAGATTAATGAATTGATAGACCAGCATCTGGAAGAAGAAGAACCTGCTGTTACCATTAACACATTTCGCCGTTTGGTAAATGAAGGATATACAGATTATCAGGCCCGTAATCTTATCGGAAAATGTATGGCTTTTGAACTTACCAGCGAACATGGTTTTGACCAGAGACGATATGCCTTGCATTTGTCGTATTTGCCTCAGGTTAATTTTGAATGGTAAAAATCTGTGTACACGTAATCTCTGTTACTTCAGTAATAAGTAGTTTTCTTAACTTTCTTGTTCCCAATCCTTTTTTACTACTGCCTGATAAATTACTTTTTGAATTTTGGTTCTGATGTCCATGCTGATCAGTTTGCGATTTTCTGCACTCGGATGAATGCGATTTGACAAGAAAATATATACCAGATCATATTTTGGGTCGGCCCAAATATATGTTCCTGTAAATCCGGAATGTCCAAAGCTTTCATTGGAGGCTTCGCGGCATGTTGGCCCGCCATTCTGATTATCGGGTAATGGTTTGTCAAAACCAATACCGCGGCGGTTGTTATTTAAAGGAAATTGTCTTCGCGTAAACTCTTTGATTGTAGATGAGTCTAAATATTTTTTCCCGGCATAACTTCCATTATTCAGTAGCATCTGCATAAGAGCAGCTAAATCGCGGGAGGTAGAAAATAATCCGGCATGCCCGGCAACACCACCAAGCATTGCTGCGCCCGGATCGTGAACATATCCATGGATCAGCTGATCCCGAAAAATTAAGTCGTCTTCTGTCGGGACTATTTCTCGTTTGTCAAATTCCTGCAGAGGTAAAAATGTGGTGCGAAATAATCCCATAGGCTCATAAAAAGTATTTTCCACATATTCGTCTAAAGGTTGCTGAGCAACGCTGTCTATGGCAAACTTCAGCAAATAAAAACCCAGGTCGGAATATTTATAACGCTTCCGATAACGCAAAGGCGACTCACCGATGGTTTTTATAATACTGTCTTTGTATTTGTTTTTGATATAAAGATTACGTGCAACGGGTTGATTATACTCAGTCGTTTTATGGTTTTTATAAATCGAAGGGTTTAGTTTTTTATGATTGTCAAGTGTGGCTTTGTAGAAAGGGATCCAGGGTTTGAGCCTGGCCTGATGTGCCATAATATCCCGGATAATAAGATTTTGCTTGTTCGTGTTCTGTAAGGCGGGCAGATATTTTGAAAGAGGCTGATCAATATCCAGCTTACCCTCCTCATGTAAGCGCATGATAGATAGTGTAGTGGCTGCAACTTTTGTTACTGAAGCCAAATCATAAATATCGTGTTGCTCTACCGGCCGGATTTTATTATACGTATGATAACCAAATGTTTTATCGTAAAATATCTTTCCATCTTTTGCAACCAAAACCTGACATCCCGGATAGGCATTTTCTTCCATTCCGTCTTTAATAATTGAATCGATTTGATCTAATTTGGATGCATCTATATTTAAAAAATATGGAGAGCTTTCTTCCAGTCGCGTTTTTTGGGTCGATAGTCCTTGGCCGGATTCAAAAATTTCTCCCACACTAACGGGTAGCTTTCCTGTAATTGGTGTGCCGCCAAAAATGCCCTGAACAGCTGCATTTTGACTGTATTCGTTATTCTGGTATGCGACTAATAAAGCCGATAAATTATTTTCTTTATACAGTGATTTTAATGCGTAAGGATTGCCAAAAAGAACAACGATGTTTTTTGTTCTTTGTCCCAAAAGATCTGTGAAGTCAAAAGTACGCCGGGGAATACCATAATTTGATCTGCCGGGATAAATGCGGTTTGTGTGAATACCGGAAATGACTAAGTCATAATTTTCAAGTTCCTCTAAAAGTGATTTAAATGCTGATTGTGAGGCTTGGGAAGAAATATGGTATTCATCAATTGGAGCATATTTTTTGATCTCATCAGCAAAATGGGATTCCTTATGATTGCTTATGGAAACAACTGCTATATTTTTTTTGCTGAGGTTTCCCAATGGCAGTATCGTATCATTCTTAATGAGCGTTAATGCTTCTTTGTATAATTTCTGAATCAGAGATTTATGAAATTGCAAATTAAGAAGCGAGTCAATACTGGCTTTATTAATTGATTTTTCTGTTGTCTGGTTCTTCTGTTGGATCCAGTACTTGTACATTAAGACTTTACGTACCTTACTTAGAAGCTCTTTTTTTGACAATTCTTTATTCTCAACAGCTGTTTTAACAGCACTGATAGCTTCTGACAAATCCGCCGGCATGAGCAAAATATCATTTCCGGCTTTTAGCGCACTTACAGCAATTTCTCCGTCATCAAATCCTTTTCTTACACCAGCCATTTCAAGAGCATCCGTAATGATAAGGCCATTGTAATTGTACTGATTTACAAGGATATCATGAAGGATGGCCCGGGATAATGAAGCCGGTCTGTTTTCTGTTGTATCTAAAGCAGGCACATGAATATGCGCCGACATGATAGCTCCTAACCCATCTTTAGAAGCCTTGCGAAAGGGGTAAAGGTGTACGTCTTTCATTTCTTTTTCAGAGCTACCAATAACAGGCAGGGTATGATGTGAGTCTTTGTCAGTATCGCCATGTCCCGGGAAATGTTTGCCACAGGCGATAACGCCTTCGGATTGCATTCCCAATGCATACGCTTTAGCTTTTTGATATACATTTTCAGGTTCTTCTCCAAAAGAACGAAAGTTGATCACTGGATTGGCTGGGTTATTGTTCACATCCATCACAGGTGCAAAATTCATGTTCACACCAACGGTTTTTAGTTCTTCTGCTACCGCTTTTCCCATCATGTTGATGTAATGGTTGTCCTGTATAGCACCCAGTGTCATTTGGTAAGGATAAGATAAAGTACTGTCGAGCCGCATTCCTAATCCCCATTCACCATCAATAGCAACCAACAGGGGAAGGTTGGAAATATTTTGATATCTTTCCGCCCAGTTAGCCTGACGTACAGGACCTCCCTGAAAAAAACAGATTCCCCCGACACCAAACTTCTTTATGTGCTTGCTTACTTTTTGCTTGTAATCCAGAGACTTGTCAGAATGAGCCCGGATCATAATAAGTTGCCCTATCTGTTCCTCAAGCGTTAAGGTGTTGATTATGGAATCAGCCCAGTGAAGTGCTTTTTCAGACTGATGATCGTTCTTACCCTCGTCAAATAGTGCGGGTGTTGCTTTTGATATAAGCGACAAACTGAAAATTACGAGAACTATTACTATCCGTATTATTCGCATTTTTCTTTATCTGTTACTGGTTTAGTAATTCACAATTAAATTGATTCGGTATTTCCTTTCCTCGTTAAAAAGGGATACATTCTTTTATATGTTGTGTAAAAATATAACGATCAAACCAAAATAACGTCTTTGTGTAGTATTAATTATCAACAGTTAACTGTGAAATGATTTACTCTTAAATTAAGGCTTGCTAAAAACAAAAAAAGCTGCCACAAAATGCATCAAAGAAAGAAAATGTTAATCCGTACTTTGATTCATTCCGGGCAGCTTTTGAGAGAAGAACAGGGTTATTAAAATATCCTGATCCTCAAATATTTTATCCATTCATTGACATCAGAAATTCCTCATTGCTATCCGTAAAGCGCATTTTATCTTTAAGGAATTCAATGGCTTCCAAAGGATTCATGTCAGCAAGATGGTTTCTGAGGATCCATATTTTTTGCAGCACATCTTTGTTTAGCAGAAGGTCTTCTCGTCTTGTACTGGAAGCCACCACATCAATAGCAGGAAATATCCGTTTGTTTGCAATTTTTCTATCCAGTTGCAGCTCCATATTTCCGGTACCTTTAAATTCCTCAAAGATGACTTCGTCCATACGTGATCCTGTGTCAATCAGGGCTGTAGCAAGTATCGTAAGTGAACCTCCTTTTTCAATCTGACGTGCAGCTCCAAAAAACCGTTTGGGTTTATGTAACGCGTTAGCTTCCACACCACCGGAGAGAACTTTTCCTGATGACGGAGAAACCGTGTTATAAGCACGTGCCAGGCGTGTAATTGAATCGAGGAGGATGACAACATCGTGACCGCATTCGGTCATACGTTTTGCTTTTTCCAGTACCAGATTCGCAATTTTTACATGTCGTTCGGCTTGCTCGTCAAAGGTAGAGGCAATAACTTCTGCATCAACGCTGCGTTCCATATCGGTTACCTCCTCCGGACGTTCATCGATCAATAAGATGATCATGTATGTCTCCGGATGATTGGCCGTAATGGCGTTGGCGATTTCCTTTAAAAGCATTGTTTTTCCCGTCTTGGGCTGAGCAACAATCAAACCACGTTGTCCTTTTCCTATTGGAGTGAAAAGATCTACAATTCTGGCAGACATGCTTTTGTTCTTAGACGAGATTAACGTAAACTTTTCATCAGGGAATAATGGCTTTAAATGGTCAAAAGCAATTCTGTCGCGAACTTCTTCTGGTTTTCGTCCATTAATTTCGATGACCTTAATTAACGGAAAATATTTCTCTCCGTCTTTTGGCGGACGGATACTACCTTTCACATTATCTCCGGTTTTTAAGCCGAATAATTTGATTTGTGACTGAGACACATAAATGTCGTCAGGTGAGTTAAGGTAATGATAATCCGATGATCTCAGGAAGCCGTAGCCATCGGGCATAATTTCAAGAACACCTTCGCTCGTGGCGATACCTTCCATTTCAAAGAAGATATCCTGCTTTGAGTGAGATTGGTTGTCTCGTTTGTTATCCTGTCCATCTTTGTTGGTGCGGATATCTCTGTTACCGCGCTTGTCACGATTGTCTTTCGATTGCTTCCCTGCTTGTTGGCTATTATCCGGTTGTGTTTGTTCGGTTTTTCCTTGTTGATTTTTCCCGGGACGTTCAATTTTTCTGGATTCCTGGGCAGGTTGTTTATGCTGTGCGGCTTGTTTTTGTTGATGATCTGGTCGTTTATCTGATTCCGGCTTTTTCTGAAGATTCAATTCTTTACCACCAGATTGTTTTTCTTTTCTTTGGGAAGAAGATTTTTGTCTTGTATCTCCTTGTGAAGGCTGCGAGGAAGCCTCTTTTTTCTGTTCTGTTTGCTTTGGCTGTTCTTCGTTTTGCCTTTTAGCCTGGGAAACAGAATCACTGGAGGCAACAACTCCGGACTGATCTTCTTGTTTGCGTGGGCGGCCACGTTTGCGTTTCGATTGCTCTTTTTGTGCCTGGTTGGAATCCTGGCTTTGCGGTTGACGTGGCCCGGATTTAGCACTACTGGAATCTTCCCGGGTAGAGGATTGGGTTTCCTTCTTCTTCGTCTCTTCTGATTCCGTAGGATTTAGAGCTTGATAGTCAAGGATCTTATAGATAAGTTCTTGTTTTTTTAATCCTTGTGCCTTTGGAATGTTTAATTCTTTGGCAATTTGACGAAGCTCAGTCAGCAATTTTCCATTGAGCTCAATAATATCATACATGAAATAAGGAATTTGTTATTTTTTAGATTATAAAATTTACTTGAAATATTTGGCAAGAATGTTTAGCCAGCTTTGTGGATTCAATGCCGCAAATATAATTAATTATTTTTTATTTTGGCAAATATTCATTCAAAAAAATTAGTTAATGAATTGTATGGTAAACAATAAAAGTGTTTTGAAGCAATAAAACCATATGATTTATCAATCTTTATTTGACTATATAATCTCTTAATGGATAGTGGCTATATGGTTTTATTTATATATTCTTCTGTTAAACCCCTGAATTAAGTTTTTGTTCATAAAAATAGTACATTCGCTTACTGTCGCTTATGAAATTGTGCCATTCTTTCTGTAAAAATTGGATTAATAATAGTAGAAAATACTTTATTTTTGTAGCTAAAATAAAACCTTATGATACAAAGAATACAAACAGTGTATATGTTTTTGGGCGTGCTGGTTACAGCAGCCATATTCCTGGTTCCGATAGCAAGTTTTGGAACAGCAGACGGGGAAATGTTTCAATATAAATTAATGAATTTTGACTCCGTTTTTGATTTGGGTCTGAAACAGCAACAGCTAATTACACCCGTAATTACAAATTGGTTAACAGGTCTTTTGCTGTTGGTAAATATTTTCCTTTATAAAAACCGGAAATTACAGAAGCGTATTTTAATGATCATCGTGGTGATTAATTTGGCTACGCTTGGTAGTTCTTTTTATGTAGCTGATCAGATTGAGCGTCTTTCCACTATTGCATCTCAGGCGACTTATCAGATAGGTATTTATCTTCCATTGGTCAACATGGTATTACTTGTATTGGCCAATAATGCCATTCGTAAAGATGATAAGCTTGTAAAATCTGCCGATCGCTTACGATAGGGAAGAGCGCGGATGGTTGGCAACTTCCAGATCGCGGATATTGCCATTATCAACGACAAAGCGCATGAATGTAATGTATTGGTGGAAGCCATTTCTGCCTGCTGCTCCGGGGTTTAGGTGTAACAGCTTATTCTTTTTATCGTAAATAGCTTTTAAAATGTGGGAGTGACCGGAAATGAATAAATCCGGACTTTCCCGCTTGATAAGGTCTTTTCCAAAAGAGCTGTATTTGCCGGGATATCCTCCGATATGCAGGATGACAACCTTGACCTTTTCAATAGTAAAACTAAGATGCTCCGGATATTCTTTTCGTATTGTTGTATCATCTATGTTTCCGTATACTGCCCGGAATGGTTTGTTACTGGCCAAGTTAGCAATAATCTGATAATCTCCGATGTCTCCTGCATGCCAGACTTCGTCTACATCTTTGAAGAATTCTTTCAATTTCGGGTGTACAAACCCATGCGTGTCTGAAATCAGGCCTATGCTTTTCATTGTGTAATATTGCTTATTGATGTATTAAAGCTCAAAAATAGTAAGAAAGGAGCGTCAGATTACTTTCATATTGCTTTTGTGAATCCAGCCAACTGTCCCATCGGGCAGGCGCACTTCGTACCATTCTCCAACCTTATTTAAGATATGCACTTTCAATCCTTCATGGATGATAAACAAATTTTCACTGTCTTTGGAAGGCGAACTTTTTCCGGTGACGACGTTTTCAAATATGATGGCAGATTTATCTTCTCTTATGTGGTTGTAGTTGCGTAAGCTGATAAAAAGAGTGAACACAAATAAAATTGCAGTAACAATTGCAGGCCAAAAGAAAGCTTTACGCTTACTGACAGAACGGGAGGAAATAAAAAGTGCCCACAATAAGCTGCTTATAAAAATTAAGATTATGCTTAATGTAGCCCAGGTTTTTAATGGAAAAAGTTTTGTCAGCTTATGCCACCAACGAACATAAAACATTACCGGTAGCTTCTCAATGGCATCTTTTTGCTGTTGCTTTGCAAATTCCAGATTGTGGTTAATCCTTTCATTAAAAGGTTCTAATTGTTTTGCTCGTTCGTAATTTAAAATAGCCGGCGCTAATTGGTCATTCTTAAAATAGGCGTTCCCTAGATTATAATAAAGCTCCGCCGATTCCTTGACGGAATCTAAAATACGGTCATATTTTGCTATCGCAATATCATAGTTGCCCGCATTGTATGCTTCATTTGCTTCTTCAATTAATTCCGGGTTGGAATTGGCAAAAAGCAAGCCGATCTGCAAAAAAACAATGGATATGGTCAGGGTTAACTTCTTCATAATATGATTTTCAATTCTTTGATTGCTGATTTAACAACATATTGCATAATTGCGTTATTTTAGATCTTTTTCAATATTAGAAATCAAATTCAGCGTTTGGGTATAAATATCTTCTAATTTCTGTTCGCCCGACTCCGGAGCAAATCTGGCAAAATCGCATTGGTCCAGAATGTTTCGGCTTTGCCGGATATGATCAGGTTTAATATTACTGTTTTCTAATTTTGTTTGAATATTATCCCTGTTTACTTCTGCCATAGGGATATTAAAACGATCACTGAGATAGCCTAATATAGCTTTATTTATTTCTTCATAAAACTCATTTTGTTTTCCGGTATCTTTCAGCTTCCGCGCTTTTTTCAGCCTTCTTTTGGCTAACCTTGTAGCTCTGCGGTTTTTCTGCAAGGTTGCATCTGCACGAATCCGTCGATTTTTCTTGTGAATCAGATAAAAGATAAGCAGTCCTGCCGGAGGCAGCAATAACAAAAGCCAAAACAACCAGGAATTAACGAAGTATTTATTTTTATCATAAAGCGGGATGGAGGATTCGTAGATATGCATGATGTCTTTACCTAATCGCTGAATCTTTTGTTTGTTATAAGTGACAATTCCTTTTTCTCCGTCCTCCTCTTTGCCTTTTCCGACAAAAATATCAAATGCTTCAGTCTTTAAAGTGACATATTCTTCTTTCAGGATGTCAAAGTAAGAAAACTGAATTGGCGAAATCTTGAAATGCCCTTCACTGCGCGGGATCAAGGTGTAATCAAATGTTTTCTTTCCGGAGACTCCTGTTTTATTGGTTTGTGTCTTTGTGTTAACTTCAGGCTCATATACCTCAAAATCGGGAGGGAAATTTATCTCGGGCAATTCCAACAAATCAATGTTTCCCGAACCGGAAATATCGATTTTAAGATTTACCGCCTGATTAGAAGCAATACTATCTTTTGTCAGGTTAGCGGACATGCGATAGCTGCCGACTAATCCTGAAAAGTTAGCGGGTTTACCTTCATTGGGCAGTGGTTTAACATTAATGGACACCACAGGAGAAGTTATGTTTTTTTCAACATTTTTTCTAATCCTGACCTGATCACCATAAAAGAACTTTTCTCTTGGTGTTTGAGCTTTTCGCGTTTTAATGATTTCCGCTTGCACATCCAGTGAAAAACTGCCGATTTTAAGCGATCCGGATTTTTGCGGAAACAGTACTTTTTTGCCTATGGTGATTGTATTATAAATCTCTCCGTCAACGCGTTCTTTTTTGACGCTGATATCGCCAATATCAATGTCTTTGGACCAAAACCCTTCAAAAGAGGGAAGGTTTTTAGCATTCAGGCCGGTGATCTTTTTTTTAGAGTACAACTTATGCGTTACAACTACCGCTTCACCAACATAAGCCTGATCTTTGCTGACAATTGTGCGGGCAAATAAATCATCCGGCTTAAGTCCGTCTTTATTTTGCTGCTCTCCCGAAGGTTTATTAACATCATCAGATTCGGAAACTGTGATGGTAAGTTCAGCGGATTTTAATGTTTTGCCCTGCCACTTGTAGACAAAAGGATCAATGGTAAATTTACCTTTTTCTTTTGGCTCCAGTATGAATGAGTATTTGTATAAGGCCATATCCTTCTCCTGTCGCCCAAAACCAAAACTCATGTTCATGTCCATACCTCCGCCTTCATCAATGATGCGGAACTTTTCGAAGGATGGTTTTTTGGCGTTGATGCCGCTGAGATTGAACGATCCACTGCGACCCTTGTATTTTAGGATATAATCTACCCGGAATTGCTCGTTTAAGGATGGACTGGAGTTGCTGACGTTAATGTCAACATAAAAATCATCCTGAGCATGAGCAGTATAAGCTGCCAGGGAAATCAAAAAAGTAACTAGTATTGTCAACAGATGTTTTTTCATGATTACCAATCTTTTTCAATTTCTTTTGCTTTGGCTTCTTTCTTCTTCAACATTTTCTTCATCATCTCTTTTTGATCATTTTCCAGAGCTTTCATCATTCGCCTGGCTTGTTCTTCGCTAAGTTCTTTCTTGTCTTGTTCGCCTTTCCGGCTTTTGTTTTTGTCCTGATCTTCTTTTGATTTATTCTTCTCTTGTCCTTTTTGTTGGTCTTCTTTATTTTGCTGCTGTTGTTCGTCTTTGTTGTTCTTTTTATTCTTCTCCGATTTCTTGTTTTGATCTTTCTTGTTTTGCTGATCTTGTTGTTTTTCCTTGTCTTTGTTTTGCTTATTCTTATCTTGTTTCTGTTGCTGCTGTTGCTGCTGCTGTAATTTTTTACGGGCATAAACATAATTATACCGGGAGTCATCGTCGGAAGGGTTGTGCAGTAAAGCTTTTTTATAGGCCTTAGCGGCTTTCTGATATTCTTTTGCTTTCAAATAAGCATTGCCTAAATTATGAAAAGCCTCCGACTTTTCTTTGTCACTGATATTTAAACTCTCAAGGTTTTCGAAGCTTTTAATGGCTTCTTTGTATTTCTCTTGCTGATACAAAGTGTTTCCCAGATTAAAATTTCCTTTAAAGTTCATTTGATCCTCCTCCAAAGCCTTTCTGTAGTTCAGTTCAGCATCAGCATATTCCTTGTTTTTATAGTTTTTATCTCCCTGACGCAAAAGGGAATGTGCATTTTGCCCTTGTGTTATCGCAGTGGATAATAATAGTATAATAAGAATATTGATGGTCTTCATATGTTTAAAATTTTGTTCTGTGTTCCTTGTTCCTTGTTCGCTTTTTCTCTTAGTCGCTTCGTTCTCTTATCCCGATAGCTATCGGGACGTTTCGTTCACTCAATTCACTCTCTCGCTTCATCGCTTAATCGCATTAACGCATCATCGTCTCCTGGCCTCCTCGCATTTAATCATTCTCCAGTGTGTCGAAAAAACTGTCGCCATGGAAGTTTCATATGTTTAAAATTTTGTTCGTTGTTCCTTGTTCGTTGTTTGTCCGCTAATTTCCCTAATTACACACCAATTAAAGCGGATTTAGTATATTCTTATTCGCAAATGTAATTCGTAATTCATAATTCAAGATACTCATCATCGCATCAACGCCAACTCGCTGCTTCGCATTTAATCATTCTCCAGTGTGTCGAAAAAATTGTCACCATGGAAGTTTCATATTATGTTTATTTCGTTGGTTGTTCAAATATATTTATTTTCCGTGCTAACGGGCTTTTTCGGTTAAATAAAAGATGTTCAACAATCAGCAAAAGTATTGCTATTGCCAAAGGATATTGAAAGCGGTCTTCATAGTCGGCATATACTCTTGACTTAAACTCTTTTTCTTCCATTTTCTTGATCTCATCATATAAACTGTTCACTCCCGAGTTGGCGTTATTGGCCAGAATATATTTCCCTTTTCCTTTCCTGGCAATGTCTTTAAGCATCGTCTGATTAAGCTGTGTGATAACTGTATTTCCGTTTTGATCTTGTTTATAACGTTTTGAAGCATTATTTGCGGAAGCAGGAATGGGAGCTCCTTTTAAAGATCCCATTCCAATGGAATGCACAATCACACCCTTTTCTCTGGCTTTTTCTGCAGCTTTTAGTGCATTTCCCTGATGGTTTTCGCCATCCGAAATGAGTATAATTGCTTTGTTGTGATTTGATTTCTCATCGAAAGCAGACAGGCTTTGTTCTATCGCTTCACCAATGGCTGTACCTTGTGTAGGAACAATATCTGTTGATATTGCCCGAAGGAACATTCGGGCTGCAGAATAGTCGGTGGTTATGGGTAATTGTTTATATGCGTGACCAGCAAAGATAACCAATCCGATCCGGTCGCCTTCCAGCCTTTGAATAAGCTGGTCTACGGCTCGTTTTGCATTGTCGAGCCTGTTGGGATTAATATCTTCCGCCAGCATGCTGTTGGATACATCAAGGGCGATGACAAGATCAACTCCTTTGCGGGTGCTTTTTTCCATGCGGGAGCCAATTTGGGGATTAGCCAAAGCAAGAATAAGAAAGGCCAGTGCAGTTATGAATAAAGCATGCTTCCAGTTATTCCGCTTCCCGGATGCTTTGGGCGCCAGCCGGGCATAAAGCTCCGTGTCGGCAAAAGCGCGAAGTAGCTTGCGTTTCCGCCGGTTGATCAGATAATGCAAAATTATGAGCAATGGCAATAATGCCAGGCCATAAAGTATATAAGGGTTGTCAAACCTGATGATTTCCATAGTTCATTTTCTTCTTTTTTAAGGAATCGTTCGAAATATTGTTTTTCGTAAAATCCATTCCAGTATTAAAAGGATACCACCTATTAAGGCAAAGAGGAAAAATTCCTCGTGTTGATGCTCATATCTTTGTACGTCAATTTTAGATTTTTCCAGTTTATTAATTGACTGGTATATCTCTGCCAGTTTTTCTTTGTTTGTAGCCCGGAAGTATTGGCCGTTTGTACTCTGAGCAATGTTTTTCAGCAACTCTTCGTCGATATTCACTTCGCGCTGTCGAAAGACATATTGCCCTGTAGCCTGGCTGATCCCCACAGGTACTCTTGCTTTTCCTTTACTTCCTACGCCAATCGTATAAACGCGTATGTCGAAAGTTTTCGCCATTTCTGCTGCTGTCAGAGGGTCTATGGAGCCGGAATTGTTTACTCCGTCTGTTAGCAGAATAATTACTTTTGATTTTGCTTTTCCGTTTTTTAGGCGGCTAACTGCCGTTGCCAGCCCTTCTCCAATAGCAGTTCCGTCTTTGAGCATTCCTGTTTTGATGTCTTCAAATAAATTGCTGACCATCTGATGGTCTGTCGTAAGCGGACTTTGTGCAAAAGCTTCGGCGCTAAAGATCACCAATCCTAAGCGATCGTTTTTTCGGTCAGCAATGAATTCCTGAGCTACACTTTTTGCCGCTTCCAGGCGGTTGGGGCGAAAGTCTGTGGCCAGCATACTCGTTGAAACATCCAAACTGATAAGGATATCAATTCCTTCAATGGAAATATTCTCCTGACGTGTACTTGATTGGGGCCGTGCCAGTGCAATAATCAAAAGGATAAATGCCAGCATGCGAAAACCGAATAAAACGGGATAAAACCGCGCCTTCCAGCTTTTTCTTTTACTGATGCCTGCCAGTGAGCTGTATCGTAGCGGAGCCTGGCGTTTGTGATATTTTTTTATGTAATATACCAGAAACAATGGGATCAGCAGCAGGCTCAGCAGTATATAAGGATTAGCAAATGTTATATCACTCCACATTATTCGCCTCCTCTGTTTTTTCGTTTTCTTCGTCTTTCCGGGTCATTTCAACAAATTGTTTTGCTGACTTCATGCTTTGAGCATTTTCATCAGGCAGGGGAATTACCCGGGCAAATTTTACAAGATCAGCTAATTCCAATAAGGATTTTAACATTTTATAAGCATCTTCCGGAGTTACAGGACTTATCTGTTGTAATATCTCCCGGCTTGTCAGTTC
The DNA here is from genome assembly GCA_021738505.1 of Bacteroidales bacterium. GTDB lineage: Bacteria > Bacteroidota > Bacteroidia > Bacteroidales > PWNQ01 > PWNQ01. The sequence goes on from JAIPBW010000002.1 coordinate 85,688, forward strand.
TTCAGCATCAACATTAAACCGCCTTTCAATATAATGCCTGATAATAGCTGTTAATTCGATATAGTATTTCTTCGTCTGATTATTATGCCATAGTTTCTTATCCTCCAGCTCCTGTAAGCGGCTTAATGCTTCCTCATCTGCCGGCAGGGCAGGTTTAACAGGTATAGGCTTATCTATGGATTTTTGCTTTTTCCTTTTTCTGATGAAGTAATATGCAAGCGCAGCAATTATTAGCAGGGCTATAGCCCCTAAAATCCAGGGCAGGAAATCCCGGAATTTGAGAGGTTCCTCATATATCCCTTTGATGGGTTTTATTGCTTTTGTTGTATCTACATTTAGTGTTTGCACCTGAAGTAGCATTGCTTCTGTTGAAAGGCTATCTTTCCCGAAAGCAAAAGAAAAGGGGGGAATAGCATGATAACCCGAGTCAAAAGAAGTAATAGTATATGACTTTGTGATCTCACGGAAACTTTCGTCTATCAGGTTTGTATCGGCCTTCTTAATGTTGACAATTTCAATTTTTTCGGTAAGCGTATCCTGAATATCCGGCCATTGCACATGCCTGTCGCTTGAAACGGTAACAATGAAGTCAAATGTAGTCTGTTCACCAATTTGAATTGCATTCGTATCGAGTTTCGCATTCACTTCAAATTCCTGGGCGTGTAGAAAGCTCACTGACCCGGTCATGAGAAGTAAAAAGGCAAATATGTAGTGCAATTTGTTCATAATCATCATTTGTGTTGTTCACAAATCTTAATTTTCATTATTATCTTAAAACCGTTTTTCTCTGATTTTAAACAGGTTGATTAATGGTTTTATGTAATCTTTGTTTACAGGTATTTCGAGAAAATCTACTCCGGCTTTTTTACTGCTGTTCAAAAACTCATTATTCAGTGCGTGCCACCATTCGAAATGATGCTCTATAGTTTTCTTGTCGGAAGTATCAATCCAATGGGTTTGCCCTGTTTCAGCATCCTGCATTTTCACCAGTCCGACAGGAGGCAATATTTGTTCTGCCGGATCAATCAAGCGTATGTTTACGATATCGTGTTTGTTATTGGCGATTGTCAGAGCCTTGCTGTAGTTGTGGTCGATAAAATCAGACAGCAGAAAGGCTGTTGAGCGTTTCTTGATTGCATTTGTTAAAAAGCGTAATGCTTCGCTGATGTTGGTTTTATTGCTTTGGGGTTTAAAATCCAGTAGCTCGCGAATTATTCTGAGTGTATGGCTTCTCCCTTTCTTTGGGGGAATAAATTTTTCTATTTGATCTGAAAAGAATATTACTCCGACTTTATCATTATTGTTGATAGCAGAGAAGGACAGGACAGCAGCTATTTCAGCAATCATTCGTTCTTTAAACTGAGTGCGGGTGCCAAAATTATTGGAACCAGACACATCAATCAGCAGCATCACCGTCAGTTCTCGTTCTTCTTCAAATACCTTTACATAGGGATGCCCGAAGCGAGCCGTAACATTCCAGTCGATATTGCGGACATCATCTCCCTGATAATATTCCCTGACCTCGCTAAAAGCCATTCCCCGGCCTTTGAACGCACTATGATAATGCCCGGAGAAAATCTGATTAGACAGTCCACGGGTTTTAATTTCTATATTTCTTACACGTTGTAGCAGTTCTCTGGTTTCCATAGATATAAATTATGGTACTTCCACCGCATTTAACACTTCATTGATGATATCCGTGGAGGTAATATTTTCTGCTTCTGCTTCATACGAAAGCCCAATCCGGTGGCGGAGAACATCGTGACAGATAACCCGCACGTCTTCAGGAATAACATAGCCTCGACGGTTGATGAATGCATACGCTTTAGCAGCTAGTGCCAGATTGATGCTTGCCCGCGGGGAGGCCCCGAAATTAATCATATGTTTGTAAGAATCCAGGTTATAGTCTGAAGGATAGCGCGTGGCAAAAACAATATCAGTAATATAATTGGTGATTTTTTCATCTATATAAATCTCCCGCACTACCTTTCGAGCTCTGATGATTTCTTCGGGACTAACAGCTTTATTTATGGGATTGGTCTCATTGGTAATATTTTGCTGTAAAATAAGTTTTTCTTCTTCTTTAGTAGGATAGTTGATCACGACTTTAAGCATAAAACGGTCTACCTGCGCTTCGGGCAGGGGATATGTACCTTCTTGCTCAATAGGGTTTTGCGTGGCTAAAACCAGGAAGGGTTCTTCCAGATTATAGGTCTCTTCCCCGATTGTGATCTGCCTTTCCTGCATCGCTTCCAGTAAAGCACTTTGCACTTTTGCCGGCGCACGATTGATTTCATCGGCGAGGATGAAGTTGGCGAAGATGGGCCCTTTTTTTACATTAAACGTTTCATTTTTTTGACTGTAAATCATCGTACCGATCAGGTCGGCAGGAAGTAAGTCAGGAGTAAACTGAATACGACTGAATTTCGCATTGACAGAATCAGCCAAAGATTTAATAGCCTTGGTCTTGGCAAGCCCGGGAAGTCCTTCCAGTAAAATATGTCCGTTTGATAAAAGCCCGACCATTAAACTTTCTAAAAGATGATGCTGACCTATAATGGCTTTACGTAGTTCAGTGTTCATCAATTCAATAAATGCACTTTCTTTCTCTATCTTTTCGTTTAATGCTTTTATATCAACCTGTTCCATAAATATTGATGTTAGTTTTATGCAAAAGTAAAAACTATCTATCACGGTGTGCTGTTAAAAATTGTTAAACCCCTACAGACGCGCTATACCTTTTTTGGAATACGTGATTTGGATATTTTTTTTATTTATGCATGTTTCGGAGCAAATCCAATTTCCAGACTACAAGATAAAATATTTTATAAAAAATTTGCATTACTTGAATTTTTTTGATATGTTTGTATAGAAAACTATAAAACCCATGAATCCAGATGCCTCTAAATACATAACTATTCAACTTTGGCGGAGCTTAGCTCAAGAAGTGGCCGGTTTGAAAATTATGTCTTCTTTTCTTTTGGCAAGCTGTCGGGTTAATACCGCTACACACACACACACACACACACTCTCTCTCTCTCTCTCTCTCTCTCTCTACGGGTTAAGGTTTTTCAGGTATATAAAAAGTTATGCAACTGTATATTGCAGCATATTTATCAGGGAAAAGAATTTTGTTTTGTGTTTACGTAGTTTTCTATGATTTGTCAAAAATGAATTTAATTTTAAAACAAATTACTTAAAACTTTAATTTACTATGAAAAAGAATATAATAATTTTTATCATAATTTTTATTTGGTATAAATAAAGCTTTTGGAACGATTACCATTAGTACAAATACAACCTGGGATCAAGGATTGACCTTTTTCGAGGATATAGAAATAATAAATAATGCAACGCTGACAATTACAAATGGAGCAGTAATAAAAATGGATTATTATAAGCAAATATCAGTAAATACTGGTTGTCGGTTAGTCATAGAAGATAATGCTGTTGTAACTAGTCACAATATAAGATGGAGTGGTATTGTTGTATTTGGAAATTCAAATGAAAGTCAATTGCCCCGTGATCAGAATGGTCTCCCTCTTTATCAGGGTGAGCTAATAATAAATTCTGGTGGTACAGTTTCTAATGCCCTTTATGGAATTATTACAAAAAAGATAGAGGATGGGGTTGGTTATATGGCTTCTGGAGGAGGTATAGTAAGATTACAAAATGCTAAATTTAAGAACAATATAATAGTGTTTTTATTTGTGATTATCATAATTTCCATCCTACTAATAATATGCCAATGCCAAATGTTTCATATATAACTGAAAGTAATTTTGTGATTGACAATAATTACAATACCGATCTTTACAAAGTGAAATCATTTGTTAGGCTAATTGATGTAGATAAGGTACATATATCAGGTTGTACATTTGAAATGAATAACGACAATGTTTTTGATTCAGATCGAGGAATAGGAATTGAAACCGCGGGGGCATCCTTTAGTGTAAATCATCATTGTATTACGGGCACTACACCATGTACAGAATATCAATTGAGTGAATTCAAGAATTTACATTACGGGATAAGATGTCATGGAGGAATTGCAAGTAGCCCTATAATAATCAGAAACAGTTATTTTGAAAACTGTAGCAGAGGCATTTATCTATTGGGAACATATTCAACTGAAATAATCAACAATGAAATTATCGTTGATGGAATCGAGGATGTACTTACTTATGAACATTATGTAACAGCTGGAATATTTTTAGATGGAGCAACCGGTTTTAAAGTAGAAGAAAATGAAATTAGTTCAGTAAGTTATCCTTTAGTAACTGGAATAGTTGTAAGACGGACTCATGCTAACAATAACGAGTTATATAAAAACTACTTTTCAGGGAATCTAAATGTTGCAATTTATCCTTGGGGTGAGAACAGAGGTGAAACGTATAAAACACGAAATATTGGATTAAGAATACTTTGTAATGAGTTTGATGATAATATGAGTTATTATGATGTACGAACGCATAAAGAATATAATTCCTGGGCTGGAATTGCATATGATCAAAAAATGAGTAATCCTAGTATAGGCAAATATCTTCCTGCAGGCAATATTTTTACTGCAGATAGAAATTTAACACCTGGCAATAACTATTATTATGATTTTGATAATTGGCAGGGAAAAATATTGAGATATTATTATGAAGATAAGACTGCTGAGCAATATGAGCCTTTATACGCAGGGAATATTTATAAAAATCCTTCTCAATATCATAACACATGCCCATCGAAACTTACTTCCTGGAATAATATAGGGGATTTATATGCAGATTTAGCTACAGCAAAAGTAGCATTAAATTCGTCTCAAACTATTTGTAGTATCTGGAAAGATGGTGGCGATGGAGATTTGCCAGAGGATATTGAATTGATTCAACCCTGGGAGGTATATAACGAATTTAATGCTTTGTTAGCCGAATCTCCTTATTTATCAAATGATGCATTGTTAGCGATTATTGAAAATTTATCATTTACCAATTTGATGGTTAAATTATTGATGATAGCTAATCCACAATGTGTAAATTCCGATGAAGTAATGGATGCACTTTATAATCGGAATCCTCCTTTGCCTCAAAGTTATATAGATGAAATACTGGCAGAGGATGGTTCAGATTCACAATTGGAAATACTTGAGGGAAATGTAGGAGCAGATTTACATGCTATGCGAATGATCGAAGAGGATATTAAACGTTATTATCGGGCTGATACATCTGACACTTGGGCAAAAGACAGTTTAATCAAATTTACTTCAAGACAACATAACCTGCTTGATCAATACGAATTAGCCTCAATATATTTGGATTATGGAATGTATAATGCTATGGATTCTTGCTTAAATGACATACCTAATTCATTTGATTTAACAAGTGAACAAAGTACAAATCATGATTATTATTTAACGCTGTTTGATGTTGGTGAGTATCTGTTATCCAGGGATGATGAAACAGATTCATTGTCACAAGGATGTGTTGATACGTTAGAAACAATTGCAGAATTAAAAAAACCTCAATTATCACAAATGGCATATTCTTTATTAAAGTTAAATAATATTGATTACGAATATGAAATTGACATTCCACTACCTGAGGATCATACAGAAATTAAAGCAATTCAGCCTGGAGATTTTGTTAAAGACAAAACAGAATTACAAAAACTCAAGGTTTACCCTAACCCAGCATACGACTTTGTGACTGTAGAATATAGAACATTACATTTGGTTTACAAAAAGCTATCGCTTTATATTTATGGTAGTAATGGAAATGAAGTCATGTATAGGAGCCTCAAAGGAGGAAATAATGAAGAACTTATAGACTTGGGAAATCTTCATTCAGGTACATATCTTATTCGGCTTTTAGCCGATGGAGATGTACTTGAAAGTCAAAAATTAAATATTGTTAAATAAATGATGGCCTCAGGCAGTTACCTGCCTGAGGCTTTAATTTTTTTATGTTATGAAAAAGAGTATATTCCTTATCATCATATTACTTATTTCTATAAATCTTCAAAACCTAAAATGTCAAACGATGTTTAATAAGACCAACTATTGGTTTGGAGATTCATTGTCAAAGCTAAATTCTATTTGTGCTACAGTGAGATTAGATTCTGTGCTGTTTCATGCAGTTGCCGTTGTGGATCCAAACTCGGGTATTGGTGTAGTGAAGACTGACCTTGAAGGGAATGTTCTTGCCAAGCGTTTGCTTATGGATTCTTCTTTTGTGTTTTATTCGTATACCGCAAATGTGATGACCTTAACCAGTGATTCCTCTTTTGTTATTTGTGGAGGTAGAGGAAAATTTAATACAAATAATATAAATGGATATTTGATTAAGTTTGATTTTAATTTAGATACCGTCTGGACATTAACTCATGATATGCCGGATAGCCTGGCCGGTTGCCAGCAGGGAGATACGGTTGTAAATTGGTTTGCTTTTGTTAAGGAAACAATGGATGGAAATTATTTGATTGGAGGAGAGTATGATCAATACTGTATTGATATGAACAGGTATGGACATTTATTAAAAGTGAATAAAAATGGCGAAATATTGTGGACAAGGACTTATGATAATATACGAGGTATTTATGACATAGCATTAACACCGGATAGTGGATTTGTTTTCCCTGATTTTAATATGGGTTACTGGCTCAATAAAACAGATAAAAATGGTAATGTTCAATGGCGTATAAAAATTAGTTCTGACCAGCATGTTGCATCCGGACAAATTGCAATGACCAGTAATAATGAGATTGTTACATTTGCTCCATATATTTATGAATATAACCCTTATACTTTTTATGGGCATATGCATATTGTGAAATATGATTTGAATGGGAATAAGCTATGGGATAAAAAATATTCTACCTATGAAAGAATAGGAAATTATGGCCTATTGGAGCAGTTTGAACTGGAAATATTACCTGATGGAGACATTGTAGCAGCGGGAACTGCATCGGTTGCCCACGAAACAGATTCAATGAAAGGCGGATATAAAGGATTTCTTATGAGGTTTAACAATCAGGGCGATAGTTTGTGGTGCAAATACTACAATTTTAGTCATTTCAACTCGGCATGCCAGTTCCTTGACCTGGTTTTGATGGATGATGGCGGTTTTTTAGCAGTAGGAGATTTCTCTCCTCATGATCAATCATACCAGACTGGTTGTTGGTTGGTTCGAACCGACAGCATGGGCAAGGCTCCTGGTGCATATACCCTGGACATAAAAAAATACCTGCAGAAACAGCAGGGTGGTTTGGAAGTATATCCCAACCCTGGTAATAATCATTTCTATGTGGAGGGAGTTAATGGAAGTATCTTGCAGGTGTTTAGCCAAAACGGCAGGAAATTATTTGAGCAGGAGCTCAACACCGGCAGGAACAAAATTGAAATGGGTGAGTATTTATATGGGGTTTATTATTTAAGACTGATAGATGAGAAACAACGAATTGTGGGCATAACAAAATGGATAAAGCGGTAAAGCCTCAAAGCCCAGCGCGGTTTATTAGCGAATTAAGCGCCCAAAGCGCCTGAGCGATGATGCGAAATTATAGGAATTTATCCAAGTAATGGCCGCTTAGTTAAACCCATGGCATGGCTATGAGAGAAAATATTTTAATCTGATAAAAGAAGCTATACGTTAATCATTGGTGCATTCATGGCTAAATTATCCGATATAAGATAACTTCAGGAGTAAAGCCGGAAGGTATTAATTTGTCATTACAGGGTATATTCTGAGCTTCGCCGTGCCATTCCCGGGGCTTTTCCTTTTTTTACAATAGCACGTCTGATCGAAATTGTCTGCGTTTGAATTGAGCCAGTAAACCTGTTGCAGTTTCAAGTGGAAGAGTCACCAAGCGATGCGAAGAAGTGTAAAGTATCCTTTATCTGGAGTAGTTCATGTTGATGTTGTCATCGGTGGCCCCGAAGAGTAGAAAAGAGGCCGGTCTCAAGGTCGTAAACGCATTGTTGTTCTTGCGCTTAAGGTAGTTGAAAAAGGTGTGGGAAGAGCTTATGCACAAGTTATAGAAGATTACTCATCAAAATCGGTTATGCTATTTTTTGAAAAATGCATATCCAAAGAAGCTGTTGTCAAAACTGATGAATGGACGGGTTATAAGCCTTTAAAAAAAGAGTTTCCCCAACTGACTCAAATAAATTCTGCCTTGGGCAGAGACTTTCTGGATATCCATATTCACATAATGAATATAAAAAGGTGGTTAAGAGGTATTCATCATTATTGCAGCAAAGATCATTTACAAGGATACCTTGATAACTATTATTTTAGATTTAATCTTAGGAATAGTGAAAGGGTATTATTTAACACCCTGATAAAAAGGATAATAAATAGATCTGTAACTCACTTATATAAGCGTAATATTAGGGGGGACCTAAACGCCTATACTTAAAGATATTTGTATAATTTATATTTGGTATAATTTTCGCATTATTTTTGTCTTTTGTAAAAACAGGTCTTTATGATTTTTTCTACGTTTAAACGTCTATTTCGGGCTAAAGTAAGTCAATTTATTATTTTGATGTTTTGTCTTTTGCCGTTGGTATTATCTTCTCAGGAAAAAACGGACCCAGGGTGGATGCAGCTTGGAGTTAATGCCGGACCTGTTATGCCCCGGGGGGAATTTAAGCAAGAATATCCAAATCTGCTTTTAGCCGGTGGTGTCGATTTTATGGTGGGGATTCCACGGCTTAATCTTATGTTTGGTGCAGAATACAAACGAGTTAACATGGAAACGGAATCCAATTCTTTGGATGATACGATACCTACAGGAGGTGGAATATATGCCTTAGGAATGGATACGGATGCGAAAACCCGTATGGATGTATTTCATCTGAGTAGCCGGTTTGTGCCCTGGAAGGAAGCTAAGATTTCCCCTTATCTGGGTGTTTCCGGTGGTTTTAAAACTGTAACACTTAGCTGGGAACGCACAGCACGGTATAAAAATGAAGATGAAAAGTTAGATGAAGACAAGCAAGCAAAATTTGCGTTGAGTTATGGAGGTAGAATTGGCGTTTTATATAAGCTTCAGGAGCAATTGATGCTGGATGTAAGTGCATCATGGAATGGAAGTTCGAAAACAAGCTATCCCAAAAATATAAAATTTGACTCTGAGGGAAGGGCAGATGGTGATATGATCAGAGCCAAAACCGATATGATCTTATTTTCAGTGGGGGTTGTATTTGTCAATCTGCCGTAGTAGAGTTTGTCCAAAGTACCCGATATCTGCGTTTTTGCTCCTCAGGTAGATTTGAAGAAGGATGCAGCATGTAATTACCGTTTGACACCGGGAGGTTTTATCCTATTAAAAAACAATGAATATGCGACAAGAAATAATCGAAAATACAGAGAATCACCTGAAACAATTTTCAGACCGGCAGAAAGTATTGAAAGAATTAATACGTCAAATCAATAAGGATTTGGGTGTTTTCCCTGCGAAAGATTCTTTGCAGGAAACCCTGTCGGCAGAAATGATCGTCGAAAATTTAACTCCTGTTTTAAAGGAATATCGTGACGGAGCTTATGAGTCATTGCGGCAGTTGTTGTATAAGATAGATGTAGATGAGCGCAAATTATTTGAGCAGTTGGAGGGAGAAGACCTGGAAGAACATTCCCGGATTATGGCCTGGGTGATACTGGAGCGGGAGCTGAAGAAAGTAGTCACCCGTATTTATTTTTCTGAAAACAAAAACAATTTCAGGGATTTTTAATTTCACAATCCGGTTAACTATAAAATTCGTTTGTTAACCTTTTCGCAGGGTGATCTCGGTGATTTCCGGCGGCATGCCCATTCTTCCGGGAAAACCGATATATCCTAATCCTCTGTTAATATACAGATGCTGGTTTTCGTTTCTGTAATGTCCTGCCCATTCGGGGTATTTATATTGAACCGGGCTCCATTTTAGTTTTCCCAAAAGCAGCCCAAACTGAAATCCATGGGTATGTCCTGAGAGGGTCAGCGCTATATTGGTTTCGGGAATTACTTCTCCTCTCCAATGCGAGGGATCATGCGAAAGCAAGATATGAAAACGGCTGTTTTTGATGTCCTCCATGGCTACGTTCAGTTTGCCATATTGGGGAAAAGGAGGGGCTCCCCAGTTCTCAATGCCTAAAATACCAATGGATGAATCATTCTTTTGAATTTCTACCCCTTTATTATCAAGGAGTTCAAAACCGGATTGTTGAAATATACTGCGGAATTTTTCTTCATTTTCTTTTTTCTCTTGCTCATCATCCCAGTTCACATAATCTCCATAATCATGATTGCCACTGATGGCAAATTTCCCTTTTTTGGCCTTCATTGCTTTCAACGAGTTGATCCACGGTTTGGCTTCTTCTGCAACATTATTGATCAGATCGCCGGTAAACATGATCATATCAGGTTTTAGCTTGTTGATTTTTCGTGTTACTTTTTCCGGATAGGAGGAACGTGGTGAAATACTACCCAGATGATAATCTGAAATATGTACCAGTTTAAGACCGTCGAAGTCTTTTGGCAAACCGGGAAAAAATAGTGTTTGGTGGGATGTTCTAACCCAATGCTTTTCGAAAATCATTCCGTATAAAACACCGAAAAAAGCAATGACTGCTAAAACAGCTCCTGCCCATGAAAGATTAAGCATGTATTCGCCTTCATAGCTCATAAAGCGGGCCGTCTGAAAAATTAATTCATCCAGAACATTGAAAGCGACAAAAATCAATTTTGGAAAATAGAAAAGCACAAAGGCGCCGGAAATGGCAAACATTCTCCGGCTGGAGGCCACGCTTTTCATATTGATCTTAAAAGTCATTCCGGCTATGATCAACAACAGGAAGATTGCTGAAATACCCCAATGCAGAGAAGAGATTATTGTTGTAAAAAGTGGGTCAGGATCAGTTAAAAACAAATTCAGTCCCCGCATGGTAAGCAAGTCGACTAATAATATAATCATTGCTAAGATCACCAAAAATTTTTGTGGTTTGCTTTTCATATATCTAAATTTTTCAAAATATTGATAATGTCATTATTATGTTTTCTTGCTTTTATCTCTTACTGTCATTTGCTTCGCGTCATTTATAGTCATTTGCGCTTCGCGCGTCATTTTGCTTTACTATACTATAAGTCATTTGCTTCAGGGCTTTCTGAGGCGGTTATATTTAACAGCAGCCGGACATAGAAGTATAGAAAATAACCATTAATGACTACCATTGACCATCAATGACAACAAATGACTACTAATGACAATAAATGTCATTGTTTTCTTTGCATTATCCAACCCGTCCAGCCCTTTAATCATTCTCCAATGTGCCGAAAAAATTTTCGCCATGGAGGTTTCATATGTTTACAGTTTCTTTATTCAGCTAATCATTTCTGCGTTATATAACTTTTCGTTTTCGGGGCGCTTGTGTTTCCAGCGACGGTGCGACCAAAGCCAGTACCCGGGCTTTTCCCGTATGCGTTTTTCTAAAGCTCTAACGTAGGCTTCCGTGATCTGGCCGGGTTTTGTTTCTTTCGGGTTTTCCACCAGCACCTGAAAATTCATCTCATACTGGTTCCTTTTTATCTTGTCAATACTTACAAACAATACAGGCCGGTTCATTTTCCTGGCAATCTTATCTATTCCGGTAAAAAAAGCAGTTTCCTGATTGAGGAAAATTGTCCAGTGCGCCCCGTGCGGCGAAGGCGACTGATCAGCAATAAATGCTGAATTGGCAACACGGTCTTTATGCTGCAACATATATTTTAGCGTATCTTTCATTTTGACAGGTATCGAACCGAAGCGTGTACGCATGTGATACATAAGCTTTTCGAAATACGGGTCGCTCAGCGGATGGTAAATTCCGTTTATCTCATAATCAATAGCGGCATGATACCCAAAATTCCCCCATTCCCAGCAGCCATAATGACCCAAAGCAAAGATTGTGCTTATGTGATTGTCATTGAATTTTTTTATCAGATCAACACTTTCTTTAGGCACACGAATATGCTTGCGGGCATCTTTCAAGTTCATGGTAAGCATCTTCAGGGTTTCCAGCATAATATCTGTCAGGTGCAGGTAGAATTTTTTTTCGATTTTATGCCGTTCTTCCTCAGTTTTTTCCGGAAAAGCATTTTTAAGGTTTTCTCTGACAACCTTTTTTCGATATCCGGTTACATAATACAAGATGAAATACATAAATTCGGATAGCCTCCGGAGAATAAAAAAAGGCATGGAAGCTATCAGATATGCAAAAGGAACAATAATTAAATAATGGAGTAAAGCACGCATTCATTTTTATTTTACCATGCAAAAATAAGCAATTGACGGGAATTTATTCAGCAATATAAGAAACGATATCCCGGGCTTTACCATATTTCTCAAGGTAGTCCTTTGTAAGCTGTAAAGCCGTAAAAAGCCTGTTGTTTTGATAAAAGTCGTAATAAACAATCAGAAGGTTACGCGTTGAAACATCAATTTTTGTTCTCACGGAATCGCTTGTAGGTGAGCCGAAATACCCCTGATTGTCCTGCAAAACAGGTATGTTTTTGATGTTTATTTTGCCACGTCCTATTCCTTCATATAAAATCCCTTCCGGGGCTTTGGTCAGGCTTATGGCACCATTGATTTTATCAGCATCAAAGCCGCCGATAGAATACACCGTCTCCATGGACAACAAATTGATGAGGTCTACATACAGGTTGATATTGTATAATTCTTTCTTTTTGATGATCCGGCGCAAAAGGGAATCGGCAGCCGGGCGATATCTGTTGGGATCGGCTCCAAGAGCTTTATAAGCTTGACGGAAATCCTTCATCACCGGATGAGAGCGAACGTCATCAAAACTTTTATCTTTCCATTGGGATATTGAAGCTTTAATTTTTTGCTTTATTGCTGACGATGTAGCTTCATTTGTTCCGGTTGCTTTTATAACACCTAATCTGCAACCGGGAAGCACGTTTTTAATGGATTGGTTTATTGTGATCTTATGTTGCATGCTTGTTGGAGGAAAACAGTTTATAAAATACAGAGGTTGTTCCAAAAGTTAGTGTTTAGAACGCCAGTATTTCCGGTCGTATTCTTTCCCGTCAGGAGTATAATATTTCCATTTTCCTTTTTTACTCCCTCTTTTAAACTTAGCTTCTATTTTTAATTCTCCACCGGGATAATAAAAATCCGCATCACCATGTCTTTGATTATTTTTAAATTGTAATGTTGCTTTAGATTTCCCGTTTTTATAAAATTCTTTGTATAGTCCGTCCAGCTCGCCATCAGAGAATTGGGCTTCACAGCGAAGATTTTGCTCGTTAGAATTGTAGTAAAAATAGGCTTTTCCATCTATTGTTCCCTTGTCGTAATGGACAACAGCTTCAATATTTCCGTTTGGATAATAAAAACGCCAGTTCCCGTCAGGAGTACCCCGTTTTAATTTTCCCGAAGCTTTTACGATATCTGACTCATCGTAATGAAGTTTAAGAAAGGTGCTGTTTTTGGATTGTTTTTCCGGGATATTAATATTGAAATCTTTGCTTTTTAAAGTGATGCTGTAAAGTTCTGTTGTCGCGCTTTCCATCTGCCGTAAATTCATCTTATACAATCCATACGGATCGTGTTGGATGGCAATGTTTGTGTTGATATTTCCGGAAGCAGGAATGAACTGAATCCCTGCTCTTGAAAAAGCAGTGATAACTTCTTTATTTTTCTCTAATTGAGTTTTTGTTCGCGTATTGGCATGAGAATAGAGAAACTTCATTGTTTCCGGCGTTTGCACGTAGATGGATAATGGAGCCGCGTTATTTAATGAAGAAGTGAAATCCATAAATTCTTCATTAAATAAAAGTGTTTCTTCTACAATGTACGCGTCAATCATCCGGTAGATATCGGAAATGTTATTACTAAAGACGACATAATCATTGATAAACGTATAATATGGTTTGTCGATACGCGATAACAAATCGCTGAAAAAGAAACGGAAAAGTCCGTTGATGTTCAGGTAATATACCGGATAGCCATGATAATTTTTGGATTCAAAACCGGCAGGGAGTTTTTTCCTTACCTGTTCGTTTAGTTCAGCTAATTTGTTTTCTGCCTGTGTGATATCCTGTGCCTGCAGACATAAAACGGAATTTTTAATCTTTGTTTTTTGATTGGCCTGGAGCTTAAGAAAAGCAATTTCATTGCCGATCCAGGAGGTTAAATAGTCCTCAATATTTATATTAAGCAGCTTATTGATCTGTTCAACTCTTTTTTTATAGTTATTAAAAGCGAGAGAGTCTTGTAATTTGTATTGTTTCTCAAGAACGTTTTGGAAGTTGTTGAAATCCCGGAAGGTAAAAGACAAGTACAGGGCTGTATTTTGTGGCAGAATTTTAAATGCAGCTGGTTTGCCCGGATTGATTTGATTCAAATCTTTCATCAAATCGGAGGCTGCAATATCAAGTGATGTTTGTCCTTCAAGTAAAATGTTATGGTCAGAGATATTCAAATCAAAACCCGAAAAATCGGCATATTTAAGTCCATCTGTGATCGCTTTATATTGTGCCGGGTTTTGATATACGCGGATAAAATCTTCCAGTTTGTTATAATTAAAGAAAACCCGAAACGTAGACCATTGGCTGGTTTGGTTTCTTACTTCATTGAATTTTGGGGCGTCTGCCAATGTTGCATTGTCTTTTTTATCTAACGTGTGCTTGATAAGCTTTTCGTTGAAGGAAACGATCATGAGGTTATCAATAAAGCTTATATAAAACGAAGTGGCTTTGTCTTTGTCAGAAACCTGAATCAACTCATTTTTATTGTAGGTCATTTTACTGTAGTCATAACCATAAGCTTTCAAAACAGGCAGAGCAAAATCTTTAAGATACGCGATCTTTGAAACCTCCCGTAAATCCACCGTGATAAGCGATTTATAATCATAAGTGGAAGTCATGTGGGCTGAAATCAGAATAGGTCTGTTTTCCAGTAAACGTGCAACTGTTTTGTTATTCTTGATAATGGTATCTATGGCAGTGACGGATTGGTCGATTTCAGCAAATCGTTCAGTTTCTTTCAGGGATTTCCAAAAATCACTTTCCGTTGACTCTTCCCAGGCTTTGCTGAAGTTATTTGTATGTAAAACAAATATAGCGTCATCCGGGATGACGGAATACGGAGATCGATTGTGGGTTTCCTGAAACCAGATATAAGAAAAATAAATTAATACGCTTAAAATCAGGAATAGTATCAATAATATAAATAACCGAAATTGTCTGCTTTTCATTGATTTATTGGGGTGTTTTTATTGTTATAACGTGTACTGCAAAAATAATGGTAATTCTTTCTTATCCTAACCTGTATTATTTATTGGTTTAGTCATAGTCGCAGGGGACGCAATGCATCATTGCGCCCCTGCGATTTTCCTGACCAGTTTGTGTTTAATATTATTCCAGGCTGCCGATTGATTTTTCAACATCCTTCAGGATTTCTGTGCTTTTCACAAGTTTTTGCATAACTGTGTGATCGGGATACAGCGGACGGTCAATGTCGAGGAACTCCACATATTTGCGGATAACCTCTTTTGCTTTTTGCACTCCCTGTCCGAATTTATATTCTCTAAAGTCCAATGCCTGAGCGGCTGCCATAAATTCTATTCCCAGCACTCCATAAGCATTATCCATAATCTGGAAATTTTTGATGGCTGTGTTCATGCCCATAGAAACAAAGTCTTCCTGGTCTGCGGCAGCCGGGATAGACTGTATGGAAGCAGGGGCGGAGAGTATTCTTTGTTCGACGATTTGCATGTCGGCGGTATATTGCGAAAGCATTAACCCTGAAAACATGCCGGCTCCTTTTGTGAGAAATGCCGGTAAACCAACGCTCAAGGCCGGGTTATTCAGTCTGTTCATGCGTCGTTCCGACATTACGGAAACCATGGTGATGGCGGCTCCGGCGTTGTCCATAGGCAATGACACCGGTGTTCCCTGGAAGTTAGCTCCGGAAAGCTGCAGGTCTTCGTCAGGGAAAAAGATGGGATTGTCCCCGACACCGTTTAATTCGATTTCAACCTGAGACCGGGCCCAGGCTATTGCATCATGGGCAGCGCCAATGACTTGTGGTGTGCTCCTCATAGAATAAGCGTCCTGCACTTTGGCTTTTATTTTTTGTTCCTGAAGATCACCACCGGCAACCAGTTTCCCAATAGCTTTGGCAGATCGGACTGCACCTTTAAAGCCACGTACTTCATGTAGCTTGGGTGTATAGGGTTTCATATTGGCTTTCAATGCCTCCAGAGACATGGCAGCTGCAATTTCGGCCTGCTTCAGGAAGTTATTGGCATCGTAAAGCCAGAGAGCACTCATGGCTGTCAAAACATTAGAGCCATTGATAGCAGCAAGGCCGTCGCGGGCCTCCAGTCCGGGTACTGTTATGCCTGCGCGGCTCATGGCTTCGCCTCCGTCTAATAATTCACCCTTGTAATAAGCCTGGCCTTCGCCCATCAGCAGCAAGGCTATTTGAGACATAGGAGCCAAATCACCGCTGGCACCTACTGAGCCTTTCTGACAGACATACGGGGTTACACCTTTGTTTAACATTTCGATGAAGGTAAGCGGAATTTCAGGGCGACAACCGGAATGACCATTCGCATGCACATTAATGCGTCCAAGCATTGAAGCACGAACGTAATCTTCGGGCATCGGATCACCAATGCCTGCTGCATGATTGTAAATCAGATATTTTTGGAAGTCTTTTACCTGAGCTTCATCCAGTACGACTTCCGAAAATTCTCCAATGCCGGTGTTCACGCCATACATAATTTCGTTGGCTTCAATTTTGCGTTCCAGCATGGCACGACATTTTTTGATCCGTTCCAGTGCATCTGAAGATAATTCTACTTGCTCCCTTTCTCTTGCAACCTTGACTACATCTTCGATAGCAAGGCCGCTGCCTTTGATTGTATACATATAACCTTGATTTTTGGATTATTCAAGGTCTAAATTAATTATTTTTAATTAACTACACTCTATTTTTATTTTTTTTTATGAACATCAGGTGTTGTTTTACTGTTGCAATTATGAACTAAAAAAAGGAGTTTATTATGGCTATAAAAAAAGTATGGATCGAAGAGGGCTGCACAGCCTGTGGTGTTTGTGAAGATCTGGCACCTGATGTTTTTAAAATTGATGATGAAGCTGAAGTCATCGATGGTGCTGATCTAAACGCTAACGAAGAGCTGATCCGCGAAGCAGCGGAAGAATGCCCTGTTGAAGTGATCCAGTTCGAAGAAGAGTAAGCTGCCTTTTTTAGGTGACTTAAACGAAGAGGTTGCTCAACGGCAACCTCTTTTTTATGCAAATTCGTTTATTGATAAAAGTGCCCACAGCATTCAAGGATGCCGTGGGCACTTTTTTTTCTTAAATGCGTGTTCCTTTTATGTTTCTGTTGGTTCGTTTTGTTTTTGGGCCTGTTTTTTATCTCTTCTTTTTTCCATCCAGTGATAGATTGTTGGTAAAACAAACATTGTCAGAAGGGTAGAGGTGATTAGTCCACCAATGACAACCGTTGCTAAAGGTCGCTGTACTTCTGATCCGGGGCCGGTGTTGAATGCCATAGGTATAAAACCTAAACTGGCCACCAGGGCAGTCATTAGCACAGGACGCAACCTGTCTGCAGCTCCGTCAACAACAGAGTCTTTCAGGCTTTCGCCTTGTTTACGCAACTCATTGATATGGGATACCATCACGATATCGTTAAGCACAGCTACTCCGAAAAGGGCGACAAAACCAATGCTTGCTGCTACACTGAGATACATTTCACGGATGGCCAAAAAGAATACACCGCCCGATAAAGCAAACGGGATATTTAAAAGGATCAGGAAAGCAAAGCGTATATGACCGAAATTAAGGTATAGTAAGCCTAAAATGATAAACAGAGAGAGGGGAACGACCAACAGCAGATGATTCATTGCTCTTTGTTGGTTTTCAAATGTTCCTCCGTATTCCAGAAATATTCCGGGCGATAAATTTGCTTTATTGTCAATTTCTGTTTTCAGATTGTTGACGAAAGTCCCCATGTCGATATTTTCAATATTGATGCCCAGGATCAGCCTTCGCCAGCCATCCTCCCGCTGGATTTCACGGGAACCTTCTTCCGGCACGACGTTCGTAACGCGGCTAAGGGGAATAAAATCATTGTTGGGTAACTGAATAGGAATATTCCGGATTTTTTCAAAATCATCCCTGAGGTCTTCGGGATAGCGGACTAAAATGTCAAAACGCCGCTGGCCTTCATAGACCTCGCCGGCGACTTCTCCTCCAATACCAGCTTCAATTACGGTTTGCACATCATTTACATTCAACCCGTAGGAAGCTACAGCTTCACGATCAATTTCAAGGTTAAGATAGGGTTGACCGATAGGTTGTTCGAGATATGCGTTATCGGTACCTTCCATATTTTGCACAATGGCAGTGATTTTTTCTCCTGCTTCTTGCATTTTATCCAGATCTTCGCCGAAAATTTTCACGGCCAGATCGGACTTCACACCGCTGGTCAGCTCGTCTACGCGCATAGCAATAGGCTGCGTGAAGTTGTAGGAGAGGCCGGGTTCAGTTTTTAAATAGGGTTCTATCTGGTCAATGATATCCTGTTTTTTAAGACCTTTTCGCCATTTATCGGGTTCTTTCAGAATAACCCAGATATCCGTTTGGTGGACTCCCATCCAGTCATTGGCCAAATCAGACCTTCCTGTTTTAGGAACTACTGTTTTGATTTCAGGAATTTCTTTTAACAGTTTTCCTGCCAGCCAGTTTGCGTTTTCCGTGGACTCTTCCAATGTTACAGAAGGCATACGTACCTGCTCGATCAGGATTGAACCTTCTTCCAGCTCCGGCAGAAATTCTGTTCCTAAACGACTCATAACAAACATAGAAAATGCAAAGATTGTCGCTGCAATTCCTAATATGATCCGCCGTTTTTCAATGCTGCGACCTAAAAAGCGATGGTACTTAGGCCTTAAATAGTCGATAATAAAATTCTTTCTTACTTTAACGCCTTTTCGGAATACCAATGCTGAAATAGCAGGAATAAATATCAATGCCAGCAGCAATGAGCCAAAAACAGCAGCGGCTACGGTTATGGCCATAGGCCGGTATAAGATTCCTTCCATGCCGCTAAAGGTCATAACAGGAATGTAAACCATCAGAATAATTAACACTCCGAAAAATATGGGGCGTGCAACCTGTTGCCCGGCTTTGATGATGGTTTTTGCTGTACTTTCCGACTTTCCTTTGAGCCGTAACTTGTGGACTATATTTTCAACCATGACCACTGATCCGTCTACGACCATTCCAAAGTCAATAGCTCCTAAACTCATCAGGTTGGCCGCCAGACCGAATTGTTCCATCCCGATGAAAGCAAATAGCATGGATAGCGGAATGACTAAGGCCACAATAATAGCACCGGTAAGTTCGCCCAGTAGCAATAACAAGATGACGATAACCAGTAGGCCGCCTTCGATAAGGTTTTCGGAAATTGTAGAGGTTGTCCGCTCAATAAGATCGGATTGGTCATAAAATTTTTCAATTTTGACCCCTTCAGGCAAGCTCTTATTCACATTGTCAATGCGTTTTTCCATCCGGTTGATCACATCCCGTCCGTTGCCACCGCGCAACATCATTACGATGCCGGTGACGACCTCTCCTTTGCCGTCTTTGGTAACGGATCCCTGGCGGATCTGCTTTCCCAGGTTAATGCTGGCTATATCTTTGATATAAACCGGTTTTCCTTCAATATTTTTGACAATGATGTTTCCGATATCGTCTTTTTTGTTAATCTGTCCGAAGCCACGAATAATATATTGCTCGCGGTTATGCTCTAAAAAGTTACCTCCGGAAACGCTGTTGTTGTTTTTTATTGCTGATATCACATCCTGCAGCCCCAGGCTGTAATTTCTAAGCTTACCCGGTTTTATGGAGACATCATATTGTTTTACAAAGCCTCCGAAAGAGTTAATTTCGGTAACTCCTTTAACGGTTTTTAGCTGCGGCGCTATCATCCAGTCCTGAATTTCCCTTAATTCGGTAAGGGAATAATTATCTCCTTTCACCACATATTGGTAGATTTCTCCCATTGCTGTGGATATAGGACCCAGGTTCGGCGAGGAGACGCCCTGCGGGAGCTCTTCGCGGATCGATTGCAGACGCTGGCTAACCATCTGACGAGCAAAATAAATATCTGTGCCTTCCTCAAATTCGACAGTCACAGCAGAAAGTCCGAATTGTGAAATAGAGCGCACTTCCTTCACGTCCGGAAGCCCATTCATACTAGTTTCTATGGGGTAAGAAACCAATTTCTCTACATCATACGGAGAGTAACGTCCTGCTTTGGTGATGATCAATACTTGTTTGGGGGTGACATCCGGCAGCGAGTTTATAGGGATATTTAAAAATGAGCTTACTCCGGCAACAGCCATGAGCAATACCAGACCAAGAGCTACAAATTTTTGACGTACACTAAATTGAATTATTTTATTAAACATGTTGTTGTAGTTTTATTCGGCAAATTGTTCATATCGTGCCAGCGCTTTTAAACTAAATACCTGGCTTATAGCTATCTCTTCGTTTTCTTTTAATCCTGAACGGACAATAGCATAATTTCCTCTTGATTCATTAATCTCAATAAACCTTTTTTCATATTTATTGTCCTCTAAGCGGACAAATACAACAGCTTTGTCATCATCATAAGTGACGGCTTCCATGGGAATGGCAATTACTTCTTCGGGAAGATCGGTAGTAATTTCAATACGGACATTTTCTCCCGGCATGGGCCAGTTGTTTTGCGGTTTAAGGGGGATGTTAGCTACCACAGAGCGGTTGTTCATGTCTAATGTGGGGTTGACAGTGGAAATGGTACTTTTGATTGATTTTTTGCCGCTAACCCGCTGATTAACCACAACAGAATCTCCACTGTTAACGTATTGCCCGTCTCCCGGATTGATGAAAGCTTTTACAAGTACTTTATCCATATTGATCAGCGAAGCCATTTTTTCATAAGCCTTTACGGATTGTCCCAGTTCTAAAAGATGTTCGTTAACCACACCGTTTATAGGCGATTTGATACTTAAAACCGGATTTATGTCATCCTGTGTTTTCATTTTTTCGATCTCATGATTACTGACACCAACAGCTCTAAGCATTGACTTTGCTGCGTTTTCCGTAGCCATAGCCCGTTTGTAATCGGATTCGATTTTTTCCAGTTCACTTTCTGAGCTGATTTCCCTTTCAACTAATTTCTGTATTCGCTCAAATCTGTTTTTATAAAAATCTGTTTCTGCCGCTGCTTTGATGTAATTGGATACAAGCCGCCCATATTCCAGGCTTTCCA
The DNA here is from genome assembly GCA_021738505.1 of Bacteroidales bacterium. Taxonomy (GTDB): domain Bacteria; phylum Bacteroidota; class Bacteroidia; order Bacteroidales; family PWNQ01; genus PWNQ01. The sequence goes on from JAIPBW010000002.1 coordinate 107,013, forward strand.
GCTTAATAATTACCTGTCCTTTCCTTACTCTTTCACCTTCATTTACGGCAAGTGTCACAATACGCCCGTCAACGGGAGCACTGATCTGACTGATGTAATTCGGCGCCGGGTGGGTTATCCCGTTTGTAACAAGTTGAAAGCTGCGTTTTTTTCTTATCGTTGTTTTGGTCTGAATATCCAGGTCCTTCACTTCCTGTGGTGTAAGGGTGATTTTTCTGGCTCCGGATTGTTCTTTTTGTAAAGACGGCGGAACATCATTGGACTCTTTTTTGCTCTGGCTTGTCTCTTCATTGGAGCAGGCCATTATGGTGGCAGCAAAAGCTATGATTACGAAGTATTTTAAGTTCATATGTCTAAATTGATTTTAATGGTACTATGGAACCCCATGCTGTAGCTTAACTTTAGTCATTTGCTTGTGTGTTTAAGGCAAACATGGAGGTTTCATATGTCTTGTTTTTTATTAATTCAACGCTTTATTTTGTGTTCGGTGTTTTCCCGATTTCGTATCTCATCGGGATTAATTCGACTCACATCTTTCGCTTCTCCGCCTGCCGGCGGATTCCGAAAGCTGAGTCTCATTGAAGGTGTTTACCCCGTGAAATGCGAGGGACGAGCATATTTCACCGGGGTTCTTTGTTCCTTGCTTGCCCCCTGTAGAAATTTACTTCGTATTTCACCGGGGTTGTCTTATTCGCTGACTCATCGCTTATCTCTCATGAGACTGTTAAAAAAAGTGTGTCAAAGTTAAATTAAAATAAGAATTTTAACTTTGAAAAATATGGTACGCAAAAAAGAAAAAAGAAAATTAAAAGATTTAATACCAGATGACCACTTGCGAGAAGAAGTGACACGACGGCTATACAATG
>JAIPBW010000019.1 GCA_021738505.1 Bacteroidales bacterium
GTGTACATACCGTGTAAGCAAGCCGTAAATTTATTAGTCAAAGTATCGTTACTGTTGATTGTATCGGCTGTACCATTTGGCTGGCTTGTATAAAACCTAATATCATGGCCGCCACCTGTGAAAGAAGCTGTATCGATACGGATGGTATCGGTATCTTTATAATTGATATTGCCGCTCCAGCTATAGGTTTTCTGGTGTACACCATCCAGTTCCCAGCTAATATCCAGGGATGTAAGCGGATCAACAGCATAGTTCTTCACTTCTAAATCAATATACTGCTGGCTCCCTTCCTGTACTGCAGAAGCCGGACTTATCATAGCCACAGGGCCTGCATCTTCTGTAGGTATTCCGGTGACGTTAACGGTGACCGGGATGCGGGGGCTTTCACACTCACTAAGTGCATTTGGTAAAATCAAACCTGCATTTTTGGTGTTCGGATCCTGCGGACTGGTACCGGAGTTTATCCAGTTCGTTGCATCTTTAGTATAAGGACCTTCCAGACGATTTCCGCAAGTTGAATTTGCTGAGGGTGTATTTCCCGACCAGTCGGCAGAAGTTACTCCGGCTGCTGCCGGGAAACTATATGAGCCACTGTACCCTCCATATCCTACCGCATCTATAATTTCACCTTTATCATTTTTGAGGATCCTACCAGCTTCTTCACCGGAAGAAAACCCTTCGGATACATCGCCATGATAATAATAGTCCGAAGGACTAGGTGTGCTGGAAGAAGCAGTACCTATTGCAATTATTGCCGTACCGTTAGGCCCTAATACAGTTCCTTTTGGGAAGGTATGAGAATTATGTAAGCTGTTTTCATCCCATTGCTCTAAAGTGATGCCTTCCAGATCAGCTCCGGGTGAACCTGTAATTTCGATATAATCATCTGCTACTAAATATGTCGGCCAACCTCCGGTTGGGGATCCGGTTGAAGTTTGATAGTGGCAAATTTCAGTAATAATGGGTTGTTTTCCGGTAGAAGGAACTGCACTCACCCAATAGGTTGTCGTATCATACAACTGCGGAGTCGTATAGTATTTTCCCACAGCAATGTTGTTGGAGCTGGTATCGGTTTCGTACCAAACAAGCGTATCATTAGATGTGGCTGTAATGGTAACCGAGTCTCCGTAGTTCGTAGAATAGTTTGATGCTGTCGGGGCCGGTGGTTGATACTGTGAAAGTACACTTGTCGCGGCCGAGTCGTTTTGTGGAACGGGGTCACTGTTGTGATCTGTCCAGGCTTTGAAATCAAATGTAGAGTCCACCATAAAGGGGCTCATGTCCATATCAACCGTGGCTGAAAACGTATATTCCAAAGTGTCACCTGCATTAATGGTTGTGTTAACCGTTTCGGTGACTGTCGTGGAATCGTTTAATAACATATAGGAAGCATCAAAACTGTTGATATTTGATGTTCCGATGTTTTTCACTTTTAACGTAATATCTTCAGCAGAAGAAAGCCCGCAGCTGTTTTGCGGTCCATAAACTTCCAAAACAGCCAGATCATAAGGAGATGCGTCAAATTCATCAGCTCCCATATCAGGATTGCTTGCATCACGACTGTCACCATCAATGTCAACGGTGATGCCTGAGATTGGCGTTCCTAAGTTGTTTAAGAAGTTATTGGCAACATGCAGATCGGTTGTATCCGCAAAATAGGGGTCGTATTGAACAGAATTAGCTTCTTGTCCGGTCATGGACTGGAATGAAGCAAAATCATCCACATCACTTCCGTTAAACTGGCCGAAAAGGTTGCTTCCGGTTTGATAATAGTTGTTGTAATCATGATCAAACCCGGCCGTGTCAATATTATAGGCATAAATAATATGGCCTTTTGTATTATTGGCAAAAATATTGTTCTTGATGGTCAGGTACCTTGTTTCACCTGGTGTATTGTCATACAGGCAAAGCGGTGTAGCTAACTCATCCGCACCAATCGTCCGGAAAGTATTGTAATAATAATCAATAAAGCGAGACTCTTTATTGATGATACCGGCTGAAATAGTAGTGGACCCGGCAACACCTCTTACGGTTGCCATGTTGTTATAAACCTGTGCATGATTAAGCGAGTCTCCTATGGAAGATTCTACCCTTAAACCATATCCGATAATGGTAGAAGGAGCATACACTTCATTATAAGCAATTACGAATGTCCCGTTTGCATTCGCCAGAAGGATACCATTAAAATTGCCAGACATAGAGTTTGTCTCAACCAAATTGTTTTTTACTTCCGGTGCGTTGGCTCCGTTAATCCGAGCTCCAATGGACCATTGGTTTATAAACTCGTTATTGGTTACGGTTACATTATTGATTCCGTTTCCGGAGATATTTAGTCCATGAGTTCCTCCCTGTAGGTAGTTATTGGTAAATGTAAAACCATTTCCGATACTATCTTCTACGATAACCAGGGCTGAGTCAGCAGCGGAAGTACCACCTGATAAATCAACTCCTTCAAAGCGGTTATTGGTAAGACTAATATTGTCAGCACCGCTGTTCATAGCAAAAACGCGGGGCCAGGTATTGTCCTGGGATTTGAAGGTCATATCTTTGAATGTAATATACGATGTCCCTTCCAGTTTCACCACGTGGTTTTCGCCGGCATTAGCGGCAGTATATTGCAAAGTAACATCACTGGAGTCGCCGGTGGCTGACTGGAAAGTGATGGTATTGGTAGCTGAAGCCCCGTTAATATCGGATAAAGTAATTTGCTCGCTATATGTTCCTGCAGCTACGTTGAACGTAACCGCACCGTCAATACCGCATTGGTTAAGCGCCAGGGCAGCATCTGTAAATGTAGCGTAATCGGGACTCGAGCCTCCGATTGTATAGGTGCCGCTTAAAAGACTGGCGCAACCATAAAAGGTAAAATGCAATGTGTCATTAGCAATATTATCGTCCAAATTTCCATTCGGATTATCTGTCCAGAGTTTTAGATTATGAGCTCCCTGACTTACATTTGCAGTACCCAGGGTTAGTTCAGAACTTATACTATCCGGTTCTAAATTTCCCGTATAACTATATGTGGATTGTAAAATTCCATCAAGTTGCCAGTTAATATCTGCAGATGTTATGGTATCAATTCCGAAATTTTTAATTTTACTTTTTACATCAAAATCGGAATTTGCAAGAACTCCTCCGGTTGGATTGGTAAGTTCAACAACACCAACATCATTATTTAAACTGGAAGGAACATTAATCCGAAACTGTATATTGGGTCGATTACTTTCTAAACCACCACTACTTAGAGAACATCCTGAGGCATTATCAGTATGCTCATGATAGGTCATATTTGAAGCTGATGTACTGTTTATCGAACTACTAGAGGTCCAAGAATCATTATCGAAACAAATATTTATCAATATATTTGACGTACCGTCCCATGAAAAACCATTTTGTAAATCAATTTTTTGCCAGCCAGTTCCTGGCACTGTATAAGTTCCTGAATAAACGTTTGTCCAGCTATTTTCATCAAAGGAACTGAATCCGGATAAATCAGATAGTGAAGTATGTTTCATGTCAATATTGAAACCAGACAATGAGGCTGATGCATTACTAGTAACATCAAACGCCAGTTGATCAATAACTCCGGCAACACCTCCCTGGGCTTGAATTTCTGCCGCAGTATATAAAATTTGCGTTCGTGAGTCTTCATAAAAGGAATAAAAGGGGTAATCTGCTGAAGTACTTCCGGTTCCAACCTGAACAATATTCTGGGGCAAATACTTTAAAAAATAAGAGTAATTGCTTGTTTTAGTGACATTTGCAGCGGATGCGCCATCAGTTGCTTCAAGAAACCAGGTAACTGTTCGTCCATATCCAGCAAAAGGAATATCAACAGTAAATGTGTCCCCGGCAAAATTTGTCATTCCCAGAGTATCCTCTAAAGCACCATTTATATAATAAACAAGTTTAGCCGTATCTATTCCACTGTTGTCAGTAATAACGGCCTGAACTGTTTGCGGACTCGATTCATAAATCGTATCTTCTTTTATCGGGGGAAGTAGATTAACAACAGGAGGGACTAATTCGGATGTAGCTGCTGCTATTTCAATGTTATCCAGAAACCAGCCATAATTCTCAAAAGATGTTAACCCGTTAACATCGATGAGGCTAAAACGAACCTGAACAGTGGATTCATCAGCCGCAATAGAAGATACATTAAAAGTTTCGTGTTTCCACCAACTGTTGTCAGGGGTTACAATCTGACTGCTTTTCCAGTCAGCGTATGTATTGGCATTAAATACATTACCTAAAGGCCCAAAACTAGAGGAACTACCCATATAATGGGTGGAATCTAATTTTGTCCAACTGGCTCCATTATCAATAGATACTTCGATAATGGCCTTGTCAAACGTCTCGATTTTGGCAATATGATCAAAGTCCAGTGTAACAAAGGAATTTCCAGTTGTGGAAAAAACATCTGTTGTCAGAGTTAGTGTGTCATTTGGAGAACATACTGCTGAGTCGGACTGTAGTCCGCCTGCAGCCAGATCTGTAGATATCCCCCAGGTATTTGTCCCCGATGAGGAATAAGCCGTCACACTATCGGCTCCTGAGGGTTGTTCAAAGCCTTCATGGAACACCACGTTCTGGGCGCCAAGAAAACCAAACAACAGAATAAACGAAATAAAGGGTAATAATTTTTTCATTTCAAATAAGATTTAAATTTTACTCAATTCTTGCTTCAAAAATACAACTAATTATTGCTAAAACAAATTTTCTTAACTAAATCCATGCAAGTCCATAAAAAAAACAGTTATTAAAACCTTCACAAAGCACTACCTAATCATAAGTCTTTATTGCATACAATAAAAAATCATCATTGAAAACATCAAAGAAATTCAAGTTCAATAGTAAATTTTTACTTCTTATAAATATTGTATTTTTGTCACTTGAACAAGTCTAAAAATAAAACTCAGTGACAGCAAAAATCACCGACCCGGAAACAGAGCGAAAAGAGATATTACAAGAATACCGTGAATTACTCTCGGAAATAAGCACACGTACGGATGATGAGGAACAGCAACAACTAAAAAAAGCCTTTCAAATTGCTGCCGAAGCGCATAAAGATATGCGCCGAAAAAGCGGAGAACCCTACATTATTCATCCGGTGAAAGTAGCCCGCACTACAGTAGAAGAAATTGGGCTTGGGGCTACTTCGGCAATTTGTGCTCTTTTACATGATGTTGTTGAAGATACGGATTATACCTTAAAGGATATCGAAGATCTTTTTAATCCGACGATTGCTCAAATTATCGATGGCTTAACCAAGATATCCGGAATTTTTGACCAAACTCACCAATCGCATCAGGCAGAAAACTTTAGAAAAATCCTTTTAACACTCTCGGATGATGTAAGAGTCATTTTAATAAAACTGGCTGACCGGCTGCACAATATGCGGACACTGGACTCTATGCCTCCGGACAAGCAGTTCAAAATTGCATCAGAGACCTCTTACTTATATGCTCCGCTTGCTAATCGCCTGGGATTATTCTCCATCAAGAGTGAACTTGAAGACCTGGCTCTAAAATACACACATCCTGAGGTTTATGAAACTATAACGCAAAAACTAAAAGAATCAGAGCTGGAAAGAAAACGCTTCATTAATCGTTTTATATTTCCAATAAAAAAGGCCTTAAATCAGGAAGGATTTTCCTATAAAATCATTCATCGCACCAAATCAATTAATTCGATTTGGCGAAAAATGAAAAATAAAGAAATCCCTTTTGAAGAGGTCTATGATCTTTTTGCTATCCGTATTATAATAGACACCCCATTATCCCAGGAAAAGCAAGATTGCTGGCATGTTTACTCACTTGTCACAGACTTTTATCGCCCGAAAATGGACCGGCTTCGCGATTGGATATCCATACCCAAAGCCAATGGATATGAGTCCTTGCATACCACTGTAATGAGTAATGAAGGGAAGTGGGTTGAAATCCAGATTCGATCCACGCGGATGGATGATATTGCCGAAAAAGGATTTGCCGCTCATTGGAAATACAAAGGCGATGGCTCAGTAACAGACCTTGGGCTGGATGATTGGCTCTCGAAGATTCGCGAATGGCTGCAAAATCCGGAATCCAATGCGCTCGACTTTTTAGATGATTTCAAGTTAAATCTATTTTCTGAAGAGATTTATGTCTTTACCCCGCAAGGCGATATTAAAACATTACCTGTCAATGCTTCCTGTCTGGATTTTGCTTATGCAATCCATTCCCAGGTAGGAAACATGGCCATAGGTGCAAAAGTAAATTACAAACTGCAGCCCTTAAGTAAAGCCTTGCATAGTGGCGATCAGGTGGAAATTATCACATCAAAAAAACAAGAACCCAAAGAGGAATGGTTTAACTGGGTAACAACAGCCCGGGCTAAAACACAAATAAAAACCGCTATAAAGGAAAAACGGAAAAAATATGTTGAGCCGGGAAAACGTGTGCTTAAACAACTTTTCCGAAAATTTAAAATTGAATTTAATGATGCCAATATAAAGGCATTTATGAATTTTATAAAAGAGCAGTCCGAAGTCGACTTTTATTATAAAATAGCTACAGAAGAAATTGACCAGGAAAAAATTAAAGACTTTTCTAATTATTATAAAAAGGGAAACTGGCTTCGTCAAATTAAAAAACAGTTTACACGAACGACGAAATCAGATTCCAATGCATTATATAATGACATCAGGCAAAAGCTTGAGTCGAAACCAGAGCAATTATTGTTAGGGCAAGACATTGGAAAAATGAATTATGTCCTGGCCGATTGCTGTAATCCAATTCCCGGAGATGATGTTATTGCCTTTATCAAGCCAAACAAAGGACTAGAGGTGCACCAAACCAATTGCCCGAAAGCCATAGAATTAATGTCTACTTATGGTAATTCAGCTGTGAAAGCAAAATGGAAAGAAACACCTACGGTTCAATTTCTTACCGGCATTAAAATTGAAGGTATCGACAAGCTGGGCCTTGTCAACGATATCACGAAAGTAATCTCCACTGAATTAAATGTTAACATACGCTCTTTAGAAATCCGTAGCCATGATGGATTATCCGAAGGAATAATTATGCTATACCTCTCCAATACGGAACATTTAAAAAACCTTATTAACAAACTTCAAAATATTGACGGAGTGCAAAAAGTTCAACGAATTAAAAAAAGTGATAGCTTAAAATAAACATTTTCTCAAGTTTTTTTGTCATCTTATTTAGATTGAATAAAAATTTATTATTTTTACCCAAAAATTAGAACGATGAAGGATCCGAAAACAAAAGAAACATTTGACACGGTAAGACAGATATTTACATCATACCTTGAAAAGAACGGATATAGGAAAACACCGGAACGATTCTCCATCCTTAAAGAAATATACTCCTCTGAAGGACACTTTGACATTGAAACCCTGTACATACGAATGAAGAACAATAAATACAGGGTTAGTCGCGCTACATTATACAATACAATTGAGCTATTACTGGATTGCAATCTGGTGTCCAAACACCAATTCGGAAATAGTTCAGCACAATTTGAAAAGTCTTATAAGTTTAAACAACATGATCATGTCATTTGTGTGGATTGCGGCAAAGTAATTGAATTTTGTGATCCGAGAGTGCAAGAAATCAAAGCCTCTATAGAAAAGATTATGGATGTAAAAATCACACATCATTCCCTTACGTTTTATGCTTCCTGCTCAGAAAAGTGTAGCGAAGACGACAAAAAAAATAAAACAATTACCATTTGATTTTCTGCTGTTTATACATCCAGCCATAAACTTGTTTCATTTTTATTTCTTAATCCTGTCTTTTTACGTTAGATTTGTGTGCATTTTTAAAAACCATGCATCATTAACAAAAAAAACAAACAGATTAAGCAACTTCAATCGAATACGGAATATTTTGCTTATAATCTGTTTTCCTCGATTTCTTAACGGAAGAAAATTAAAAGAATTTATAGAATGCATATAGACGTATTATTAGGATTGCAATGGGGTGATGAGGGAAAAGGAAAAATTGTCGATGTTTTCACTCCCCATTATGACATTATCGCCCGGTTCCAGGGCGGCCCCAATGCAGGGCACACACTCGAATTCCAGGGAAGCAAACATGTGTTACACCACATCCCTTCCGGGATTTTCAGAAATGACACAATTAATTTAATCGGAAATGGTGTTATAATAGATCCGATGACATTTAAAGCAGAGACTGATGCTTTAGAAACAAAAGGCGTTGATACCAGGAAAAATCTTTTCATATCAAACAAAGCTCATCTTATTCTGCCTTCTCATCGTTTATTAGACCTTGCTTTGGAACGTTCGAAAGGAAATCAAAAAATTGGTTCTACATTAAAAGGAATCGGGCCTACTTATACAGACAAAGTAGCCCGTCACGGGTTAAGAACAGGTGATATTCTCCTTTCTGATTTCCAGGAGAAATATAAAAAACTAAAAGAAAGGCATTTTGCTCTTTTAAACACTTACGGACTTAACATTGAAGCGGAAAAGATTGATGGCTTATCATTCGACGAATATGAAACAAAATGGATGGAAGCTGTTGAGCATTTTAAATCGATGAAGCTCATTGACAGCGAAAATTTTATAAACGCGCAACTCAAGGCAAATAAAAAAGTATTGGCAGAAGGAGCTCAGGGGACTTTACTCGATTTAGACTTTGGATCATATCCGTATGTGACTTCATCAAACACAATCACAGCAGGCGTCTGCTCAGGACTTGGGATTGCCCCTTCCAAAATCAATCGCGTTTATGGCGTCTTTAAAGCTTATTGCACACGAGTTGGCAGTGGCCCCTTCCCTACTGAACTCTACGACGACTGTGGACAAAAAATGCGCGATCAGGGTAATGAATACGGATCAACAACAGGAAGACCCAGAAGATGCGGCTGGCTGGATATGCCGGCACTTAAATATGCCATTATGATTAATGGGGTTACTGATCTCGTAATGACAAAAGCTGATGTTTTTAACGGGTTTGAAAAAATCAAAGTGTGTGACCAATACACGCTTGATAATAAAAAGGTTGATTTTAGCACATTTGCTTTAGAACAAAATAGTTTGGAATGCTTTTTGAAAGAATTTGAAGGTTGGAAAGAAGATATCGCTAATTGTGAGCAATATCAAAACTTTCCCCAAAATATGATCCAATACATTGATTATATTGAAAAAGAAACATCAACAACCGTTAGTGTAATATCTACAAGTGCCGACAGAAAAGGCATTATATTCAAAAACAAAGAATTGTTTAACTAAAAGTGGAATGCCATGAAATACAATTTGTTCTTAATCATTTTATTAATCCCTTTTGCCATGCATGGCCAGGATACTTTAAAAACAAAAGAAGTACCGGAAAATGTGCGTCAAAGTTTTGAACGCCGTAACCGCAATGTGGAAAATACTGTTTGGGTTAAAGAAAACGACAAATACATTGTGAGCTATGAAAACCGGCGAGGAATAAAAGAACACAAATATTACAGCAAAAAAGGGGAAATGGAAAAAATGGTCCAAAAACAATCATTGGATAATATCAGAGATAATATGATGGAATATATCGAAGATAATTATCCCAGATATGAACCTTATGAAATGTATTATATTGAAGAAGGGCGCCGCGAGAGATACTACAGCATCTATATGCGGCATAAAAAAGCTGATGATCCGCCCAAAACAGAAATTCAGTTTAATCAATCCGGTCAGTTTATCACCATAGAAAACTTATATATCCCCGAACAAGAGAATGACGAAGATGAAGGAAAGATAGATGAAGATTTTGCTGAACAGGTAGATCAAGAAGCGGATGAACTCAGAAGAATAGAAGAAAGAGAAGTTAAAAAGAAAAATCTTCCATCAAATATTCTTGAATATGTTGATGAATTGTATCCCCACCCCTACCGGATGAAAAGCGCAAGACTAACAAATAGCGAAAAGGGACCTATGTATATTGTGATCATGAAAATACAAGGAAAAGATCATCATTACAAATTAACTTTTGATTACAATGGCCAAATCCAGAAGGACGAAAAAATATATGAAGACTAAAAATAACGCTTTCTAAATTTGTTTTTCCAATATTCTACATCCACAGACGGCCGCAATATAAGCACTCCAAAGCCATATATTGCGGCTGTTAACGTACTGCGGACAATAATATCAATAATATAATTATCCATCCGCGGTAAATACCAGCCTGCCAGAAAAGATAAAGTTCCAATCAAAATAATCTTTAAAAACTGTATGTTAAAAGGTTGAAACCTCCAGGTAAAATAAATGAACAAAAACTTCGTCAGGTTAAATAGAACCTTTGCCAACAAAGTGGCTAAAGCAGCACCAGCGATCCCATAAACTGGAATTAAAAGCCAATTAAACAAAACAATACAAACGACCAATATTATTAACAAATACGTTTGCCATCTATAATATTTGGAAGTATTAATAATCTGACCATTAACCCCACCCATCATGTCAAATAAAAATGACAAAGCAATTAAAACGATAACAATCCGTCCTTCTTGATAAGCTTCATCTAAGAATTCAAAAATATTATCTAAGTTAACCATCAAGCCAACAAAAAGCAATAATCCGATAAGCATTTGGTTATTTGCTGATTTCTTATACAGGTTATTTATTTCAACTAGATTGTTCTTTTTCCAGGCTTCAGATATATATACTGCAGAAACTTTCATTAAAGCCCTGGCCGGTTTATGAACCAATGCACCAAAAAAGAAAGCGATAGAATAAATTCCGGTAGCCTTTAAACTATTGGTAAGATTAAGCACCATAATTTTATCAATATGCATCACAAACAAGCCGGATGTCCCCGCAAGAAGCCCAAAAGCAGCCACGTCAGTAATTTCCTTCCTGAGTTTCGGCGTTAGATAACTAAACTCTGTTTTCAAATAAATCCGGTTGGATAATTTAAGAGATAAGCCTAAAGCAATAAAAGGAACAGCGGCTATAAGCACATATCCATATACAAACCCCTGAAAGTCGTATACGTTAAAATAATACAACAAAATAGCTACCAGGATAAACACCCGTTTAACAACCTCCTGATAAAATGTTCCTGTTACAGCATCATACAACACTTTATAATAATTGTCTAACAGGTTAAACAGCATACTGAACAAAACCAAAGGAAGAATTAGATCTACATACTGAACAAAAAGACCTGAATTGTCTTTTCCCATTGCCACAATCACATCTTTAAAAACCAAATACAAACTACCTATCAAGACAAAGCCGGCTGCTGTAATTAACAACACTAAGGCAAGAAAACCATGATGCTTATTTTCTTCATCCCGGAAATATGGGAACAACCGGATTGTTACCTGTTGCATGCCCAATCCGCCGATCTTACCAATGATAACAGAATATCCTATCAATACATTGATAAGGCCAATTTGCTCAGGAGCAAGCAGTTCCGGATATAAAACCCCTGTTATCACAAAACCCAGCAATACACCGATGTAGATATAAATACTATTCTTGGCTGATTGTTTAAATATTTGGCTCACGATATAAATTTTAGCAAAGATAAAAACACTATTCCATTAATTGATAAAGAAAAAAAAATATTGGAGTTAAAACAATAATTATAATCTCTAAACTATATAATAGAGCAAGATAAATGATTCCGTCATTTTCAAATCATTAAGACTACATATAAATAAGAAAAACTATGTTAAATTTTTATCATTTTTTCTATTGTAAGAAAAAGATTTGCTTTAATTTCGCAAAGTGATATAAACACCATCTTAATAAAATAAGTATGTCAGATAAAAACAAAGTTGTAGAATTAGAAGATGTCATTATCAAGTTTGCCGGAGATTCCGGCGACGGGATGCAGTTTACTGGCAATCAGTTTTCAGACACCTCCGTCAACGCAGGTAATGACCTGGCCACCTTTCCTGATTATCCATCAGAAGTTCGTGCTCCTCAGGGAACCATAGCAGGTGTTTCCGGTTTTCAGATTCACATTGGAGGCAAGGATATCCACACCTCCGGAGACCTCGCAGATGTGTTAGTAGCTATGAATCCGGCTGCACTAAGGAAAAACCTCAAATGGGTACGCGAAGGTGGAACCATTATTATTGATATAGATAATTTCGATAACAAACATTACAAAAAAGCCGGTTACGAAGAAGATCCTTTGAATGATGGAACGCTGAAAGGTTATAAAATAATCAAAGCACCGATCACGACGATGACCAAGTCATCGGTAAAGGAATTGGATTCAAAAGTTGCGCTTAAGACCAAAAATCAGTTTGTTTCAGGAATGCTTTATTTCCTGTTTAACAGGGAACTGGAACAAGGAAAACAATTCTTAAGACAAAAATTCAAAAATAAGCCTAAGTTGGTTGAAGCGAATATTGATGTTCTGGAGGCTGGTTACCATTATGCGGAAACCTTAGAGGCTTTTGAAACAACGTACCGTATCATCTCAGCCGAAAAAACAGGTAGTTTTCGTAACATTACCGGAAATGTAGCCACCGCCTGGGGGCTTATGGCAGCTGCTGAAAAATCCGGTCGTCCGTTGTTTTTGGGCTCCTATCCCATCACTCCGGCTACAGAGATTCTTCAGGAATTGAGTTCGAAAAAGAACCTTGGTGTTAAAACATTTCAGGCTGAAGATGAAATCGCAGGGATATCATCAGCTATCGGTGCTTCTTTTGCAGGAAACTTTGGAGTTACAACAACTTCCGGGCCTGGCCTGTCCTTAAAAAGCGAAGCTGCCGGATTAGCTGTTATGACCGAACTTCCATTGGTAATTGTGGATGTTCAGCGTGGCGGACCGGCAACCGGTCTTCCTACCAAACCTGAGCAATCCGACTTGCTGCAAGCTCTGTACGGACGTAACGGTGAGAGTCCTGTTGTAGTGATGTCAGCTGCTACTCCCGGCGATTGTTTCCATGCCGCTTTTAAAGCAGGAAAAATTGCCATGGAACACATGGTCCCGGTCATCTTGCTAACGGATGGTTATTTGGCCAATGGTTCTGAGTTATGGAATATCCCTGATGTGGATAGCATGCCAAATATCAAACCACCTATTGCTAAAGCCAACGACGAGGATTATGCTCCTTATCGCCGCAACCCCGAAACCCTTGCAAGAGAATGGGCTATACCCGGAACAGAAGGACTAAGACACCGAATCGGTGGACTGGAAAAAGAAGACGTTTCCGGTGAAGTGTCTCATGATGCTTTAAATCATGAAATTATGGTTAAATACCGGGAAGAAAAAGTGCAACGGATTGCAAATTATATTCCGGAACAACCAATATACGGAAATGAAGATGGCGGTGATGTGTTAGTCGTTAGCTGGGGTGGTACTTATGGAGCCGTTTATACAGCCGTTAGCGAATTACGCAAACAAGGCAAAGATATTAGCCTGGCCCATTTTGAATATATCAAACCATTCCCAAAGAATACAAGAGAAGTTTTGAGTAAATTTAACAAAATCATTGTTACGGAAATTAATAATGGCCAGTTTGTTAATTACCTAAGAGCTCATTTCCCTGAATTCAATTATTTGCAATACAACAAAATACAGGGCTTGCCATTCATGATTTACGAACTAAAGGATAAGTTTAACGAAATCCTGGAGGAGAAATAATGTCAACAACAACAGATAATACAACACAAGAATTAACAGCAAAGGATTTTAAAACCGATGGACCTGTTAAGTGGTGCGCCGGATGCGGAAGTTATTCCATTTTATCCTCGGTCAATGCAACACTACCCAAATTAGGAGTCAGAAAAGAAGATATTGTTTTTGTCTCTGGTATCGGTTGTTCATCAAGGTTCCCGTATTATGTAAAAACATACGGCTTCCACGGTCTGCACGGACGGGCAATGCCCATTGCTTCCGGGGTAAAATTAGCCAATCCCGAGCTTAGTGTTTGGGTCGTTACCGGTGACGGCGATAGTATGGCTATCGGCGGAAACCATTTCATCCACCTACTTCGCCGGAATATGGACATTAACATCCTTTTGTTGAACAATAAGATTTATGGACTTACAAAAGGACAATATTCCCCGACAACTCCTTTTGGCAGCAAAACAAAAACATCACCCGACGGAACTATTGAGCATCCCTTTAAACCAGGAGAACTGGCTATGGGTGCTGAAGGCACTTTTTATGCCCGTACTATTGATACGGACCCAAAGATGATGAAAGAAGTTTTCCTTGAAGCTGCAAAGCATAAAGGTGCTGCGCTAACAGAAGTTCTGCAAAACTGCATTATCTTTAATAATAAAGTGCATCAGGAAATTACAGACAAAGATGTCAAAGAAGATAACACCATTTATCTTAAACATGGTGAACCCATGATCTTTGGTAAGGAAAATGATAAAGGCCTTGTTTTGGATGGCATTAAATTAAAGGTCGTCAAAATCGGAGAAAATGGAATTACAAAAGATGATATTTTGGTCCATGACGCTCACGAGCCAGATGATACTTTACACTACATGCTGGCCAGAATGGCTTTACCGGAATTTCCTTTGGCTCTTGGTGTAATTCGTGCACATAAAACAGCAGTATATGATCACATGCTTGAAGAGCAGGTTGAATTAGCGAAAGAACATTCCAAAGTGAAAAAACTGAATGATCTGTTAAATAGCGGAGAAATTGTAAAAAAAGGATAATTCCGTTTTTCATTTGATAAAAAAAGGCTGTCTTCTCTTGAAAGACAGCCTTTTTTATTATTGAACTGAAGTTTCGTTATCCGCCATATTCCATTAAATAGGCTTTGATAAAGTCATTAATTTCACCATTCATAACCTCCTGCACATTTCCTTTCTGAAGGTTTGTACGCAAATCTTTAACAAGTTTATACGGATGAAAAACATAATTCCGGATTTGGGATCCCCATTCGATTTTCTTTTTCGAATTTTCTATTTCAGACCGCGCTTCCTCTTTCTTTCTCATTTCGATCTCATAGAGTTTCGATTTAAGCATAACCATCGCTTTTTTGCGATTTTTGAGTTGTGACTTATTCTCCTGACATTCTACAGCAATTCCTGTAGGTTCATGGTGAAGCCTAACGGCAGACTCCGTTTTGTTAACATGCTGCCCTCCGGGTCCGCTGGAGCGAAAAGTGTCCCAACTGATATCCGCCGGGTCCACTTCAATTTCTATAGAATCATCTACCACGGGATAAACATACACGGAAGCGAAAGAGGTATGTCGTTTTTTAGCTGAATCAAACGGAGAAATTCTCACCAGGCGGTGCACTCCATTTTCTCCCTTAAGATACCCAAAAGCATAATCGCCATCTATTTCTATAGATACTGACTTGATGCCGGCTACATCACCTTCCTGCCGGTCTATAATTGTAGTTTTAAAGTCGTTTTTCTCGGCCCAGGCCAAATACATGCGTTCGAGCATCTCAGCCCAGTCCTGGCTTTCTGTTCCTCCGGCACCCGGATTTATTTGCAAGATACAATTCAACTTATCTTCATCACCGCTCAACATATTCAAGAATTCTATGCCTTCCACGCGATTCAGGGCATCCTTATACTTCTGCTCGATTTCTTCTTCCGTACCTTCTCCTTCTTCCTGATAGAAATCCATCAGTACTTCCAGTTCTTCAACAGCAGCCAGTGCATTATCGTATTTCTTTACCCAATGTCTTTTATCATTGATGTCTTTTAATAATGCTTCCGCTTTTTGGGGTTCGTTCCAAAAATCCGGATCCATCGTCTTTTCTTCTTGTTCTTGTATCTCTATACGTTTCCGGTCCACGTCAAAGATACCCCCTCAGAGCCTCTACACGTTCTCTCAGGCTCTTTAATGCATCTTTTGTTATCATATATCCTTTATTAATTCATGTATTGCTTTGTTAATCTCTTCCTGCGAAAATCCACGTTGCAACAAAAAACGAGTTAACTTGGCTCTTTGCTCCCGTGTTTTTAATCCTGTTTTTTTTGCTTTTTCATTCGCCAGCTTTTGCAAAACTTCATGATACTTATCATCCGGGATTTGCTCTATAGCATGCTTTATATATCCGTCAGGAACTGATTTTTCCCGAAGAGCATATTTTATCTTATTCTTCCCCCATTGGTTTTGGTTCAATTTGCTATTTGCATATATTCTTGCAAATCGCTGATCATCGACAAACTTCTCATTTTTAAGATTATCAATCACCCAAAAGATAGCTTCATCATCATCCAGTCCCCAATCGTTTAACTTTCGCACAACATCGCCTGTGCTCCTTTCCTGATATGCGCAATAACGCATAGCTCTGGAAAGAGCTTCTTCCCGGCTGATATTTTGTTTTGAGGAATACGTCAAAACCTATATTTTTATCTCGTCATCATCTTTGTTAAAAAACTTATATTTTAACGAATGATAAGATTTGTTTGCTTTGATCGGGATCCATTTTTTATATCGGAAAAACCAGCGTACCTGCTCGGAGACAAGCCCTTTTGTCAGATATGCATATAAATAAGGATGCACTTGCAGCTTGACTTTGGGTTCATTTTGCTCCTGAATGAGATATCGTAACCGGTTTTCAATTTCATCAGAAAGAACGATGCTGGCCTGGATGATACCGGTTCCATTACAAACCGGGCACTTTTCTGAGGTCTCCATATCCATTTCCGGGCGAACACGCTGCCGGGTGATCTGGATCAAACCAAATTTTGTTGGCGGTAAAATCGTATGCTTGGCCGGATCATTTTTCATGGCTTCTTCCAAAACTTCAAACAGTTTTTGCCTGTTTTGCCGTTCATGCATGTCAATAAAGTCCACTACAATAATCCCACCCATATCTCTAAGCCTGAGCTGACGTGCTATTTCCTCGGCTGATTCAATATTCACAGCAAGGGCATTAGCTTCCTGGTCTTTATCTTTTTTCAGTCTATGGCCGCTATTCACGTCGATAACATGCATCGCTTCCGTATGCTCGATAATCAAATAAGTTCCACTGCTGAGTGTAACTTTTTGACCAAATAAGCTTTTGATTTGCCGGTCGACACCAAAATGTTCAAATATGGGCGCTTTTCCTTTATATAGTTTGACGATATTTGCCTGATTCGGTGAAATACTTTCCACGTATGATTTCAACTCTTCGGCTAAATCTTCATCATTCACATGAATATTGTTAAATGAATCATTTAATAAATCCCGCAATATCGTAGAAGCACGATCGATTTCCCTGAATATTTTTTTCGGTGGTTTTGCATCCGGCATTTTGCTGATGGCACTTTCCCATTTTTGCATCAGGGTCGTCATATCCGTCATTAAATCTTTGGTTAACTTATTTTCGGCATTTGTCCGGATAATAACACCAATATTATTGGGTTTTATACTCTTAACCAATCGTCTTAGACGGTTTCTTTCTTCAATATTCTTTATCTTCTGAGATATGGAAATTTTATTTGAAAAGGGAACTAAAATTAAAAACCGGCCTGGTAAAGATATTTCTGAAGAGAGCCGGGGCCCTTTATTTGATATCGGTTCTTTGGCAATTTGAACCAGCAGATACTGATTTTGATTTAAAACCTGAGTGATTTTCCCGGTTTTCTCAATATCTTTTTCAAGTTTAAAATCTTCAATTTTAGGTAAGTTCTTACGGCCATTTATGGCCATGCGGGTAAACTTAAGTTGAGAGTTTATCTGTGGTCCGAGATCAAGGTAATGCAGGAAGGCATCTTTTTCATATCCAACATCAACAAAGGCTGCATTAAGGCCACTGATGATTTTTTTAACTTTGCCCAGGTAAATATCACCTACGGCATAATTATTATTATTTCGATCTTTGTGTAATTCGATCAGTTTTTTATCCTGAAGCAAGGCAATTACACTCTCTGAATCCCCCGAGTTAATTACTAATTCTTTATTCACTATAGTAAGCTTTGAAGACTTATGGTAAGCCTTTCGTTAATTAAACATTCTGAAAAATAAGGCAGGAGGAGGAGAATTCAATTGTTAATAAAACCAAATACATGATGCTAACAGCACCATGTATTTAGTGAAAATAAGCTAATAGACTACTTGCTTTTGTGTCTGTTTTTTCTCAAACGCTTTTTGCGTTTGTGAGTAGCCATTTTGTGTCTTTTACGTTTTTTTCCGCTAGGCATATAATCTAATTTTTTTGCTTAAGATCAATTTATTTTACATTCTTCTTCACATCGTTAACAAACGATTTGGATGGTTTGAAAGAAGGAATGTAATGTGCAGGAATAATGATCGTTTTATTTTTAGAAATATTACGGCCTGTTTTTTCGGCACGATGCTTAACGATAAAGCTTCCGAATCCTCTTAAATAAACATTCTCATTGTTCGTTAATGATTCTTTTACAGTTTCCATGAATGCTTCAACTGTCGCCTGTACGGCTACTTTTTCGATTCCTGTTTTGTTAGCTATTTCAGCAATTAATTCAGCTTTTGTCATAATTCTCTATTTTTAAAATTATTATGTTTCATTGTTTTGAGCTGCAAAGATATGTTTTTTTTTATAATTGAAAAAAAAAGTTAGCTATTTTTTGTTTATCAGGGAAAAACATACAATTTTTGCAGCCATATATGAGTATAACGAAAAAACTTATCACCTGGTATTCAAAAAACAAAAGAGATTTACCCTGGAGGGAAACTACGGATCCCTTTAAAATTTGGCTATCAGAAATAATCATGCAACAAACGCGCATCGAACAGGGAACCTCTTATTATCTGAAATTCGTGGATGAATTTGCATCTGTTGAGGAGCTTGCCATAGCCCCGGAAGATAAAATCATGCGCATGTGGCAGGGTTTAGGGTATTACAGTAGAGCACGAAACTTACATGCTGCCGCCAGACAAATAAAAAATCAATATGAGGGACAATTTCCTGTTTCGTATAAAGAACTAATTAAATTAAAAGGTGTTGGAGATTATACTGCAGCTGCTATTGCCTCCATAACTAATAATGAAGCTGTGCCGGCTGTCGATGGAAACGTAAAACGAGTAATTGCCCGTCTATTCGATATCCGTGACGATATCTCAACTGCAAAAACTTACAATACAATTAAAAATATATCGGCTCAACTTATAACAAAGGATGATCCCGGAACATTCAATCAGGCGTTAATGGATTTTGGCGCATTACGATGCACACCCAAAAACCCCAAATGCACTGACTGTCCACTCAGTGAGCATTGCCTGGCAATGCAGTCGGGAATGGTGCAGGAATTACCGGTAAAGTATAATCGCACAAAGAAAAAATATCGGTATTTCAACTTTTTAATACTGGAATTAAAAAACGGTAAGCAAGATTTTTTTTACATCCTGCAACGCACTGAGAAAGATATCTGGAACCGTTTGTTTCAGTTCCCTTTGATTGAATCGGAACAATTATTAAAAGAGAATGCACTCATTAAGGAGTTAAGTAAACGGATTCCTGATGCAGAAGCAGGCGAACTAACCATTTCCCGTCAATATAAGCATTTGCTTTCGCATCAAATAATTTTTGCTCAATTTATTCGTATCCGTTTAAAAAATGAACCTCAAAAAATACCATCACAATGGATAAAGATCCCCAAACATAAGATCGTTGATTATGGTATTCCACGTTTAATCGATCAATATTTGAAAACCGAATATTTCTAATTTTCGCACATCAAATATTATTTTCCATTATAAAGTGTACCGGCAGAGCTATTTGACTTAGCGCCTGTAACAGTAGCAAAGACATTATCTTCTTGCTTCCATCTTAAAAAAGCCATAAAAGCAAATATCAATGCTTCTTTATAATTGACAGTAAGCTCATCCGGCACTACAATTTTATGGTGTGTTTTCTTTTGTATCTGCTCTATCAAAAATGCATTCCATGCTCCTCCGCCGGTAGCCAGTACCTGTTGCGGTGCACTAACCTCATTGATACTATTGGCAATCTGATCGGAGATATGAGCAACAAAAGTAGCCAGGTTATCTTTGCTGTCATTCTGAAATTGTACTGCCAAAGGCTTCCATTCAGACTCGATCCATTCTCTTCCTAATGATTTCGGAGCTTTACTATGGTAATAGTCCAACGCATTTAGGGCTTTCAAAAATTCTTGATCTGCCTTTCCTTTTCGCGCCAATGAACCATCAGGATCAAAACTTAAACCTTCTTCTCGTGCTTCCGCATTTAAAATATAGTTTACAGGACAAATATCATAAGCAACTACTTTGCCGTCCTTTTCATAGGAGATATTACTAAATCCCCCAAGATTAATACGAAACATGTAATCCGAAAACAAATAATAATCTCCGACAGGTGCAAACGGGGCTCCCTGCCCTCCTTTTAAAACATCATCACTACGAAAATCGGCAATAGTATCTATTCCGCTAGAATAGGCCAGTGCTTTTCCACATCCTAACTGAAAGGTCAATTTCTTTTCTGGTTGATGGAAGATGGTATGGCCGTGAGAACCGACCAACGAAATGTCAAGATTATATTTTTCAGCAAATTCTGAGACCAACTGGCCCAAATAATTTCCATAATCCCGGTCTAATTGAATAAGTGAATATCCATCGAGGGTATGCGCTCGTTTCAGTTTGGCAGCCCACACATTATCATAAGACACCGTTTCAGTCTCTATAATTTCGTAAGCCCAGCCATTACCTTTCTTTTGAAAGCGGCAGCAAACAATATCCAATCCATCTAAAGATGTCCCTGACATTAATCCTATGATTAATTTATCTTCCATATTTTTAGTAGTTAAAATAATTAAGCAGGAAGGGCTTTTAATATTCTCTCCATTTTTATGCCCCGTGAACCCTTTATCAGGATCACGGCGTCTTCTGGAGGATGTTGTTCAATGTATTTAGCAGCTTGTAAAGAATCCTCGAAAAAATGAAATTTTGTTTTATAACTATTTCCGGATTCCATAAAACAAGGTCCTACAAGCAATACATGATCAAATTCATTTTCCCCCAGCGTTTCAAGTATTTGCTTATGATATGCAAACGAATGCTCGCCTAACTCTAACATGTCGCCTAAAACAACATATTTTAATTTATGTTTGCTTTGATACTGTTTTAAATTCTCAATAGCTGCAACTACGCTTGTCGGATTGGCATTATAGGAATCGAGAATGATTGTATTCGATGAAGTTTTTATCACCTGCGACCGGCTATTATCAGGGTTATATTCTTCTATAGCCTGTATAATCAGCGGTTTTTCCACACGGAAGTATACACCTATAGCAATAGCTGCCTGAATATTTTGAAAATTATACTTCCCGGGTAATTGTGTATGTATTAGCTCGCCCCTCCATTTTATATGAAGTTCGGGAGACTCGCGGACTAAAGATATTTCATTTTTATCCGGACCATAAAGCATACGGGGAATATCTTTGCTTTTATTCATCAAAATATCATCTTGTTGATTGACAAACAGCAATCTACCGTATTCCTTAATATGTTTAAACAATTCTGTTTTTCCTTTAATAACACCTTCAAATCCTCCAAAACCTTCCAAATGTGCCTTGCCAACATTAGTAATCAGTCCGTAATCGGGTTCCGCAATTACACATAAAGATTCGATTTCTTTTTGGTGATTGGCTCCCATCTCAATAATTGAAATATCGTGTTTTTGGTTAATATTGAGCAAAGTTAAAGGAACTCCAATATGATTATTAAAGTTACCTTCGGTATGATGAACAAAAAATTTCTTTTTCAGAACAGAAATTATAAGTTCCTTTGTTGTTGTTTTTCCATTGGACCCAGTAATGGCAATAACCGGAAGGGTAAATCGGTTTCGGTGATAATTGGCCAGCTTTTGCAGTGTATGCAATCCATCTTCTACATAAATACAGTTCTCATTAATAACAGCCTGTTTCTCATCTACGATAACAAATGATGCTCCTGATTCGAAAGCATATTTTACAAAATTATTTCCATTAAAATTATCACCTTTCAGAGCAATAAAAATGTTTCCATTTTTAATCTTACGTGTATCTGTACAAACCCCTGTGGATTGTAGAAAGTACCGGTATATTTGTGAAATGTTCATAAGCGTAATGTTTGGCTAAAAATACAAAAAAACACCCCGCTTTTCGGCGGGGTGTTAGCATATTCTTTTCACAAATTTCTCTTAATAATTTTGTCCTTGTGGACTACCAACCCTGTCCATTGCACAGCGGAAGCCAAGATCATCATCGCGCTGGGTTTCAATCAAGTACCTTCTTGTGCCGGGGCTTAACCAATAAGCTCCGTCTTTCCAGGAGGCACCTTTGTATACGCGAACACGATCATTAATCAATGAACTACCAATTTCCTCTCCTTGTGGATAATCATACATTTCTCCGGTATGAGACTCCCTGGGTTGACTATTATTGGTCCAGTCAGTAGCCGGCCGCGTTGTGTAGCTACCATCCAGATGATTGATATTATCCGATTTTTTATAATTCCTTCGATCCAGATTCTCCTGGATTTTCACTGCTCGTTTTTGAATTTCACCGGGTTTTTCTTCAATATACTGGGCAATACCCATTTTCACCACACTTACCATTTCATCTCTAACCTGATTTTCATTATAATCATTTGCAATGCTAAATCCGGTATTTGCCTCCACCTGTTGAGCTTCATCCGTATTTTCCCGTATACTCTTTCCTTCAAAGTCCAATAAACCGTCTTCCATTTTAATAGACGCATCTTCCGATCTTCCCTGATTTGAAAGTGTATCGGCAGCCATGGCAAATTGCTTGAGGTATTCCATCAAAATTCGTTCATTATTATTGATATCTCCTAAAGCAGAAGATTCATTTTGCACTTCATTGATGTACTCTACAACTTTGCCATAATTCCATACGACATAACCCAGTTTTGGTTTTAGACCACCAAAGCTACTTCTTTCTTTTACTTTGTAGACATTACCACGGAAAGGAGAGTAATTATTCATATCTTGCAATGACATGGGGCGGTATACATCTTGTACCCATTCGCTAACATTTCCTCCCATGTTATACAAACCATAATCATTCGGCCAGTATGCATAAACCGGAGCCGTAATATCAGCAGCATCATTCAGGTCGCCGGCCACACCCATATAATCTCCACGTCCTCTGCGGAAGTTAGCCACAAAATCGCCGTAGTTATCTTTTGAATCCGTCCGGGTTACATGACCGTTCCAGGGATATTTTCTTCTTTCTACAATACGTTCATAAATTGTATTCCCGATAAGTCCTAAAGCAGCAAATTCCCATTCTGCTTCCGTTGGCAATCGATATTCCGGGAGTAAGATACCATCTTCCATTCGAACGATTCGGTCTCCCGAGCTATTGGGATCTAAGTTTTGCAAATAATCGCGTACCACTCCAAGATCATATTGTCCGGCGAGATAGGCTTCTGTGTCAAAATGATCCATATTAGCCTGATCCGGTGTCATTTCCAACAAACCTTCGTTGATTAATATCTGCTCGTTGACGCGATCTGTCCGCCATGAAGCATAATTGCTGGCTTGTAGCCAGTTTACTCCCACTACAGGATAATCCCTATAAGCCGGATGTCTTAAATAATATTTTACATATTTCTCTCGCTTGGATAATTTTTTCCGCCAGATATTTGTATCCGGAAGAGCTTTTTCATGAATCATTGGGTAACGGGCACCGAACACACGATCTAACCAGTATAAATATTCCAGATAGTCAAAATTCCTTACTTCCGTTTGATCCATGTAAAAAGAAGATACGGTAACTGTTCTGGGCTTATTGTCCCAGTCATACATTACGTCCTGTTCTGTGCGCCCCATAGTAAACCGCCCTCCTTCAATGAGGACTAATCCCGGGCCTGTCATTTGCTCTACATAAGGGAATTTTTCGAATCCTCCGTTTGCAGGATTGTTATATTCCCAACCTGTGGTAGGAGAATATTCTCCTTCACAAGAACCCAGGAATACAACTCCGGCAATTAAGAGCAAGCTTTTTAGAAATTTATTATATTTCATCATATAGCTTTTAAGTTTCATTATCGTATATTTTTAAAATCACCCTATAACTGTATGTTACGTAATTTGGAATTACTTTCCTATACGAAAGCTTTAGTGATCATGTTTCATTTTTGCCTTTTAATATAACTAAAAAGAGGGGCATTGTATTTTACGAAGTTTCTTTTTATCTGGTGGACAATTAAACTCTAACCCCATAGAAACCTCATGAGCACCTCCTGATGCATTACTTAATTTAGATACTGTAATGTCATAACTATAACCGAATGTATATTTTTCATATTCAAATCCGGCCATAATAACCAAAGCATCATATCCTTCTATAAACTGTCTAAACCACAAACCAGTAATTACAGGTTTAATATTTAAATACATACCGTAATTAATCTGATGGAATTGCCCTTGTTGTTGATACATAATATTAGGGGACAACATTGGGTCTGATTTTTTTCTATTTCGATTGGTCCCGGCCAAATTTATATTAAACCCGGCATGTGCAGTCAATTTTAAAGGTAGTTCACTATAATTGCGAAAACCTTCGTTCGGCTCAGTAAGGTGGTGGGCAGAAAAACCAATGTATAAATTATCGGTATAACCCAATAATCCGGCAGAAAAATCCACTCCGTTAGACTCATACACTCCAGTGGGTTCATTTGTTTGTTGAGAAAACCCCCATTTCGGGTCAATCTGATCGCCAAATCTTAAGTTAGTCCAATCCACAGATTTTTGAAAATAAGAGGCCTGCACTCCTGCATTAATATTAAAGGTACGTGACACTTTAAGACGATAAGCATACATAAAACTATAATGCGAAGAATTTAAAACACCTTCTCCTGAACGATCGGTAGTAGCTAACAATCCCAGTCCTCCTGAAATTCCATCAAAATACTGGTCGTAACTAGCATTATACGTAACATAAGCACCGGATATCTTTGGCCATTGGTTCCGATAATTCACTGTAACCCGCGGGCATATATTACTGCCTGTGAAAGCCGGATTAAGATATAAAGGATTGGCATAGAACTGCGAAAAATGAGGGTCTTGCGATTGCAGCTCCTTCCCCGAAACCAAAACAAAAAGAATTCCTATAATGAAAAATATTTTTTTTAGCATGTTATTTATCCATGATTTTTCAATTTTCAAAAGTATAAAATATTATACAATTATGATGTAACTTTCCAATTTTATTCTTTTTTTTAACTTTTGAAAAGTAAAATTAAACCCTTATCTCTTTTTATACCTCTCTTTGCAAAAAAAGTTTCAACCTAAATTTAAATATGCATTTCTATATCTGTAAAAGAAAAATTTTGCGTCAAAAATAATACATTAAGAACATTTTTGCTGTTTTCACCTTTATTATTCAAAAAAAAGATACATAAAGATTATATTTATTTCTATATCAAAACGAAACACAAAAACACAAGTAGTTATTTATTATTATTTATTTATACATTTACATTATTTTAACGTAATTATCCGCCAGATATTAGAAAAAACATCGGCAAATGCAAAACAGCCGTAATTTAGATTACTCTATTGATGACGCCCCGCCATTCCGGTGAGAATGTATAAAAAAGAAACTAAATGCATGAATGATAAATGGAAAATGCCAAAATTCTTTTTACTTTTGACAATAAATTGAAGCTTAACGAAGTTATTTTTAAGTGTTAAAAAACATTAATAATATACCTTGCCATGACCAAGCCAAAGATTAATTTTTTTTCTTTCCATATATTAAATGTCTTACTGGCAGTTATTTTTAGTTTTCAGCTTTTCCCCGTAAAAGCACAAAACTCTTCCGCAGAAGATTTAAAATGGGAACCTGTTAAAACTATTTACATAGACTCTGCTTCTATTAACGTCTTATCATTTGAAAAAGCTCAATATGAGTATTCGAAAACTTACCTGCCTTTTTTTGAAGAACGATTACCTCTCCCCTCCGAAGATTTTACCTTAAATGTAAAAATTACAAATAAAAAATACCTTAGAGTACAAACAGATTCCATTTTGGATTTTGCCGATTCCGATAAAATTGAGGATACTATTAAAACGAGTACCAGAATCCGAAGGATGCGTAAACAAACATTTACAAGTTTTCGTATATATCCTTATAAACGAGCAGATAACGGGGATCTGTTATTGTTAGAATCTTTTGAATATGAAGCGACCTACAGCATAAAACCCCAACAAGATAAAGATAAAATCCAACATACTTATGCATCAAACTCTGTACTTGCTTCTGGAAACTGGCATAAGCTAAGAATTAATAAAACGGGAATACATAAAATTACATATCAGGATTTAGCTGACTATGGATTACCGGTTGCTTCACTAGATCCGGCCAAGATACAATTATACGGAAACGGGGGAGCACAACTACCCTATTCCAATTCGGAATCCAATCCGGATGATTTAATTGAAAATGCGATTTACATTTCAGGAGGTAACGACGGCAGCTTTGATACGGGCGATTATATATTGTTTTATGCTCAAGGCCCGGTAACATGGCGATATGACAACAAAATGAAGCGTTTTACCCATCATAAACATGAATATGATAATTATGCATATTACTTCCTGACACACGGGCAAGCCTCAGGTAAACGCATTCAACAAATTACTCCTCCCACCGGAAATGCCAATGTATCTACGTCATCATTTAACAGTTTTCGCTATCATGAAAAAGATTCCCTGAGCTTAATAAAGTCAGGAAGAGTATGGTTTGGAGAAAAATTTGACATTGAAACACAACATAATTTTAATTTTGAATTCCCTGAGCTGGATGTTAATTCACCGGTAAAATTCAGAACTTACCTTGCCGCCCGTCATACCAGTAACTCTCAGTTTTCATTAACCATAAACGGAAACACACAAAATACACTATTGGGTTCAGTAAGTGGCGGTTATGACAATCCTTATGCAAGTGCTTCTATTGATACTTTTTCATTTGATTTAAGTTCCGGAAACATCAATTTTAATATCGAATATTCAAAACCTGCCAACTCCGCAATGGGCTGGTTAAACTATATTGAAGTGAATGCAAGAGAAGCGCTTACATTTCAAAACAATCAGCTTCAATTCAGGGATGTCTCCATTACAGGCCAGGGAAATATTGCAGAATATACCTTAAGTAATGCATCCGATAACATAAATATCTGGGATGTTACTGACTCCCAAAATCCTGGCATTATCGACATCCAACTAAACGGCAATGAATTGAGCTTCAAAGCTAAAGCAGATACAGTCAGAGAATTTGTTGCTCATAAAAACAGCTACTATACGCCAAAACATATAGGAACTGTTGATAATCAAAATTTGCACGGGTTAGACTTCAACGACATGGTAATTGTCACACATCCTGAATTAAAAGAAGAAGCAGAAGAAATTGCTGACATACACCGAGACATAGATAACATGACAATCCATGTTTTGGAACCACAAAAAATTTACAATGAATTTTCATCCGGGCAAAAAGACGTCACAGCCATTCGTAACTTCATGCGCATGTTTTATACACGTGCATCCAACGACAAAGAACTTCCGCGCTATCTACTCTTACTGGGAGACGGCAACTACGACCCGAAAAACAGAAACAACAATAATGAAACGACTATCATAACTTTTCAGTCAACACACTCATTATCTCCGACAAACTCTTATGTTTCGGATGATTATTTTGGTTTGTTCGATGAGGGAGAAGGCCCGAATGCCAGAGGCGACCTTGATATAGGCATCGGAAGACTTCCTGTGGCTAATAAAACCCAGGCACAGAATGCCGTTACAAAAATCAGACGTTACCTTAACTTGGATACGGCAAGCATGAATGCTGACTTACAACAAAATGTATCCATGGTAAAAACCCTTCAGGACTGGCGAAATACAATTTGTTTTGTCGCTGATGATGAAGATGATAATTTGCATGTAAGACAGGCGGATGATATAGCCCAGAAGCTTCAAAAATCCCAGCCATCGTATGTACTAGACAAAATCTATTTTGATGCCTATAAACAAGTGAACACCCCCGGTGGACAAAGGTATCCGGATGCCAGTAAAGACCTTAATGAAAGAGTGGAAAACGGAGCTTTGATTATTAATTATGTTGGCCATGGAGGTGTTGCAGGATGGGCCCATGAGGAGGTTTTACGCATCAACGACATCAATAGCTGGAATAACAAATACAATTTACCTGTATTTATGACAGCTACCTGCGAATTTTCTCGCTTTGACGACCCCGGAAGAGTATCAGCAGGGGAGTATGTATTTCGAAATCCGGATGGGGGTGCCATTTCGTTGTTTACGACAACAAGGCTTGCCTATGCCGGCAATAACTATTCACTAAACCAAAGCTTCTATAACAATCTTTTCCGTATAGAAAACGGTGAGCACCTCAGAATGGGCGATTTAATGAGGCTTTCAAAATCAGGTTCCGGTTCATCCTTTAGAACCCGCAACTTTGTTCTCTTAGGTGATCCGGCACTATCGTTTGCCTTCCCTGAAAAAAAGGTGTTTACAACCCGCATTAACAATCAGGATACCAGCATTACAGACACACTCAAAGCTCTGTCAAAAGTTTCTGTTGAAGGAATAGTAGGAGATCAGAACGGAAACATTGACTCAACCTTTAATGGAATCATTTATCCTACGGTTTATGACAAAGCAAGCACATATTATACGCTGGGACAAGACCCAAAAAGCGATGTTAAAGAATTTAAATTGCAGGATAATGTTTTATACAAAGGAAAAGCAAAAGTTGAAAACGGACATTTTTCTTTCAGCTTTGTCATACCTAAAGATATAGCCTACAATTTCGGAAATGGCAAAATCGTATATTATGCTGAAAACGGAATTACAGATGCCAATGGTTATTATGACAACTTCATAATCGGAGGCACATCCGACTCAGCAACTACCGATACCACCGGCCCCGAAATATCACTTTACATGAATGACTTCACTTTTGAATCGGGAGATCTTACAGATGAAAATCCGGTACTATTGGCCAGAGTCTTTGATGAAAGTGGCATTAATACCGTAGGTAACGGAATCGGTCATGATATTGTCGCAGTTTTAGATCAAAATACTGACCAGCAAATCGTTTTAAACGACTATTACGAAGCAGATCTGGGAAGTTACAAACGAGGCACAGTTCAATATCCTTTTCAGAATTTATCCCCGGGACGACACACACTTACAGTTAAAGTGTGGGATGTACATAATAATTCCAGCACTGCTTCGATTGAATTTGTCGTTACCCAATCTGAAGATATAACCATTAAAAATTTAAAAACATACCCCAACCCTTCTGATGGCAACGTTTGGTTTACCTTTGACCACAATCAGGCAGGTGCGAAAGGAACCTTCAAGGTAGACATTTTTAACCTTAGTGGCCAATTAATGGAATCGTTGGAAACAAAAATTTCTCCTGAAGGTTATTCTGTTTCTCCTTTAATGTGGAACGGCAGAACACAATCAGGAAGCCGGGTTGAAGGAGGCATGTACATCTACAGAGCAACGCTTCAAACCGAGACTGGTATCAGCAAACAAAAAAGTGGCAAAATAGTTATCTTGAATTAACAATAACATAATGCAGAAATCGTTATCTTTGCGCTTTTTGCAAAAAATATGGTTTTAATGAGAAAATATCTTTTAACAACACTCTTAATTGTCATAACAGGTGCATGGACTTTACAAGCCCAAACCTACGGACAATTACTGGGGCAGGATGATGAGGTAAATACAATTACAACTGCAGTTCCCTTTCTTCTTATAAGCCCTGACTCCCGGTCAGGAGCTATGGGTGATGTGGGAGTGGCCTCCAGTCCGGATGCGCATTCACAACACTGGAATGCCGCAAAATATCCTTTTATAGATGATGAAATGGGCGTTTCCATTTCCTACAGCCCCTGGTTACCGGAACTGGTCAACGACATTGACCTTTCCTATGTCAGTGCGTATTATAAGCTTGACAAAATGCAAACCATTTCTATGTCGTTACGGTATTTTTCTCTGGGAGAAATTACTTTTACAAATCGGGTCGGGGAAAGCATGGGGCAGTTTAAGCCGAATGAATTCGCTGTAGATGCCGCATATTCGCGCTTATTTTCCGATAATTGGTCCGGAGCCGTTGTATTACGGTATATCAATTCAAACCTTACCAGCGGACAGTATGTAAATGGAGCAGAAACACAAGTAGGCCAATCTATTGCGGCTGATGTGGCTGTTTATCATCAATCAGAAGTTGACCTGGGGGAACGAGATGGTACCTTTGCCTTTGGTGCAAACATTTCTAATATAGGAGCTAAAATCTCATATTCCGAAACCCTGGAACGTGATTTTATTCCCATCAATATGCGTATCGGTGCTGCCCTTACGACAGAACTGGACAATTACAACAAAATATCTATAATGGCTGATTTCAATAAGCTTTTGGTTCCTACTCCTCCAGTATACAGAGTTGACTCCAATGGCGCTTATAAAATTGCTAAAGGTGAAGATCCAAACCGATCCGTAGTAGCTGGTATGCTTGGTTCCTTTTCGGATGCTCCCGGCGGCTTTGAAGAGGAACTGAGAGAAATTACAGCCGGCGTAGGTCTTGAATATTGGTATGACAACCAGTTTGCCTTAAGGGGCGGTTACTTCTATGAGCACGAAACGAAAGGGAATCGAAAGTACTTTACCATGGGTGTCGGTTTTAAATATAATGTGCTCGGATTAGACTTTTCTTACCTTATCCCCGTAGAACAACGCAACCCGATGGAAAACACGCTGCGCTTTACTCTGCGTTTCAATTTTGAATCATTTCAGAATCAACAGAATAATTAAACGCTAATGCCTCCATCTTTTCGCATCGGATTAGGCACTGATACTCATCGCCTGGAAGAGGACAGCCCGCTGATAATCGGAACAATTCAAATACCCCATCATAAAGGCTTTATAGCCCATTCGGACGGCGATGTGCTAATTCATGCTATTATCGATGCCATTTTAGGAGCTATGGGCAAACGCGATATAGGTTACTTCTTTCCTGATGATGATCAGAAATGGAAAAATGCCAATAGTGCTGATTTGCTGAAAATTATCCTGTCGGAAATGAAAAAAGAAAACTACTCTATTGGCAATCTGGATTGTATTATCCATGCTCAAAAGCCTAAACTTTCCGGTTATATCCCTGAAATGACGAACTCCATCGCAGCAATTCTGGATTTATCCATCAGCCAGATTAACATTAAAGCTAAAACAGGCGAACATTTGGGCTTTGTTGGAGAGGAAAAGGGCATCCAGTCGCAAGCTATTGTCTTACTTTACAAATAATTCATTATCTTAGCCTGCATGGACAGGCATTTACAATTAGCTATACTTTCCGGTGGACACAACACACGTTTTAACGGTTATTCGAAAGCCCTTGTTAATTTCAATGGTATTCCCGTTTATCAAAGGATTATGAATGCCGCAGAAGTGCAAGAAGCAATCGTTATCGTTAATTCTAAAAAAGAGCAGGCAGCATTCAGCCAGCACCGTGGAATATCGATTTATTCAGACATTATTCCGGATAAAGGTCCGTTATCGGGAGTTCATGCAGCCCTTGAACATGCAAAAGCAGATTACATCTTATTAATGCCATCTGATCTGCCGCTGATGAACTCAAAAACCATAAGGTTTCTTATACAAAACATCAACTCTGATTACGAGGCCATCGTTCCGGTTAGTGAGGGAACTATACATCCGTTGAGTGCAGTATATGCTAAACGGGCAAAAGAAAAACTTGAATCCTTTCTTTATAATGCACCGAAAACCAGTGTGAAAAATTTCTTAAATCAGATTTCTCCCCTATACATTGAAATACCGACAGACACTATATTCCAACAAGCATTTCTAAACATGAATACATTCGAAGATTTCCATTCCTTCCAAAAAATTGCAAACAATGAAAACCAATAAGCAAATAACCCGCATATCAACACAGGGCGTAGAAAAGATTACAGACCAGTTGGCCATTGAATCAGAATTTGAACTCTATGTAAATGGAAACCAGGAGTATAGTTTTTTATGCTCTCCGGAAAACATTAAATATCTTGTCATTGGCTATATATTTGTCCATAAGAAAATTAAATCAGCAAAGAATATTACGTCCTTTCACATCAAAAATAACAAGATTTTTGTTGACCTTATCTCCTCATCCACAGCAACAAAACCAAACAATCATGAAATTACATTTACCATAGCACAGATATTGAAAGCCATGGATGAGCTCAATCAAAAGGGACAAATCTTCCATGCTACCGGATGTGCTCATATCGCCGGGTTACTCAATGAACATGATATCATTTGCCATTTTGAAGACATCTCACGACATAACGCAATCTATAAAACCCTTGGGTATGCCATTCAACACAATATTCCCTTATGGAGCTGTGCTTTACTCTTGTCCTGCCGTATAACAAGTTCAGTAATTGACATGATAGCAGAAACCCCCTTAAATGTACTTTGTTCGCAGAGTGCTGTCAGTAGTTTAGCTGTAGAGAAAAGTATAAAGACCGGGAAATCCGTATTAGGCTTTATTCGGCACAACCGAATGAGTTTGTACACAGGCAATCACAGGATTATTTATAATTAGTCTAATTGGTTTTTACTGGACTTACTCAATTTTCTTGCTTATTTTTAGCAATTAATTTAATTTCAATATTATGAACAACACCCGGCAAATACTCTCCAAATATCCGGCGGATCGACAAAAACTGATCAATGTCCTTCATGAAATCCAGGATGCTAATGAATACAATTACATCACGGAAAATGACATGCAGCAATTGGCCGATTTTTTCAACACAACCAAAGCCTCTATTTATGGTGTCGTCACCTATTATTCCATGTTAAGTACCAAGCCTCGTGGAAAAAATTTGATCCGCGCATGCAAATCTCCGGTTTGTCAAATTTCCGGTGCCTTTTCATTAATAGACGCACTCAAAAAGGAGCTTGGAATTGATCAAGTAGGTCAAACCACTGCAGACAAAATGTTCACCCTGGAATATTCGGAATGCCTTGGCCAATGTGCAATGGCTCCGGGTATTTTAATCAACGAAGATTTTTACGGACGCCTTGACGAAGACAAGCTCAAAGGAATCCTTTCTTATTATCAAAACGAAAGTCCATCATCATGATTAAAGAAAAATATATTGCTCTTGAAAACACAGATACTATCCGGCCAGACTCCATTGACGATTATATTGAATACGGAGGATATTCCAGTCTGGAAAAACTGTTTTCCATGCCCCCTTCAGAAGTAATCGACAAGATGCAGAACTCAGGCCTTCGCGGGCGCGGTGGAGCCGGATTTCCCACGGGTATGAAAAAGAAGTTCACTTATGAGTCCTGTGAAACCTGCGAACAACGGTATGTGATTTGTAATGCGGATGAGGGTGAACCGGGCACCTTTAAAGACCGCCCGATCATGGAAAGAAATCCACACAAACTAATCGAAGGGATGATCATTGCTGCCTGGGAAATTGGAGCTACGAAAGGTTTTATTTATATAAGAGCAGAATATTACACAGCTACTAAATTACTAGAGAAAGCATTAGCCGATGCCAGAGAAAAAGGATTTTTAGGCAAAAATATTTTAGGCTCTGCCTTGTCTTTTGACATTGAAATAAGCCTCGGGGCCGGCTCTTACCTCTGTGGCGAAGAATTAACCCTTTTGGAATCGCTGGAAGGCAAACGAGGTTATCCCCGCATCAAACCACCATTCCCGGCTGAGAAAGGTCTTTTTGGCAAACCCACACTCGTCAACAATGTAGAAACACTCACGCACCTGCCTGCGATAATTAATAACGGTGATGAATGGTATAAATCGCTGGGAACTGAAAAATCCTCCGGAACAAAAATTTTTACCATCAGCGGAGATGTAAATGAACCCGGATATTTTGAACTGGAAATGGGAGTTACTCTGCGTGAACTTATCGAGTTAACCGGAGGTATGAAAGATAATATTCCTTTTAAAACTGCTTTACTTGGCGGAGCTGCCGGCACTTTTGTTGATTCCTCCATGCTTGACGAACCCATGGATTTCGAAAATCTACAGGAAAAAGGAGCGACATTAGGCTCCGGGGCTGTGATGATCTTCAATGAACAACAGGATTTGCATGCTATCATGGGCTCAATTCTTGAGTTTTTCAAACATGAATCCTGCGGGAAATGCGTCCCCTGCCGCGTAGGAACAAGCATGCTTGTCGACTGGCACCGGCAAATAAATAAAAAACCCCTGCAACAAGAAGACCTTGTTGACCGCATGCTGGCACAAAGCCGTTTCATGGAAAAAACATCCCTTTGCTTTTTAGGAAAATCACCTGTTATGCCTCTTGTAAGTGCGGCAAAATATTTTAAAAATGAACTATGACCAGCCTTAAATGCATGAAATTTTAAGTGAATATCAAAACAAAATTCTATGTCAGAAAAAATACACATCACTATAGACGGACAGCAAATCCTAACAGAGCCCGGCTTAAATCTTTTACAAGTAGCCCGCGACAATAATATCAATATTCCGGGCCTCTGTTACCATAAAAGACTATCTCCGACAGGTGCCTGCCGTCTTTGTCTGGTAAAAGTGGAAGGCATGAAAGGGATACAGGCATCATGTGCATTAAAGACAATGGACAAAATGGAGGTCACGGCTTTTGATGAAGAACTTGACAGCATGCGAACCGAAATGATTGACTACCTGCTGGCAGAACATAATGAAGATAATGACGGATCCTATGAAGACGAGCTTCTTGAGCTGGTTCAACAATATGACCTGGAAGATCAAAAAAGCAGAAGCTTTCCCGATATAACCCGGGAACTAAACTTCCGCATTGACGATACTTCACCTGTATTAACTTATGATGCCTCGAAATGTATCAAATGCTTTCGCTGCATAAAAGCCTGCGATGAGATACAGGGAAAAAATATCCTGTCGTTTAGCGATCGTGGCATTGACAGTCATATCATAGCAGGTTTTGACTTCTGGGGTAATTCCGAATGTGACGGCTGTGGAGAATGTATTCAGTTGTGCCCTACAGGAGCAATTGTAGAAAATCCCCACCGGGATATGATTAAACTTGATCAGATAGAAAAGAAAGTACAAACTACTTGTCCCTATTGCGGTGTCGGTTGCCAGATCGAATTACTCGTCCAAAACGGACGCATTGTCCGTTCCAATGGCGTAGAAGGTGTTATGCCCAACGACGGGCGCTTGTGCGTAAAAGGCAGGTTTGGATACGATTATGTGCAATCCGAAGAACGTCTTACGCATCCTTTGATCAAAAAAAATGGAGAATTTGTACGTGCCAGTTGGGATGAAGCCCTGGAATTAATTGCCTCGCAATTCAATAAAATCCTGGATAATCAGGGGCCAGATGCCCTTGGCGGTTATGGCTCGGCCAAATGCACCAATGAAGACAATTATATTTTCCAAAAATTCATGCGCACAGTCCTGGGCACCAATAATCAGGACTACTGCACCCGCCTTTGTCATGCCTCCACGGTAACAGCAATGCTCAAATCCATTGGTGACGGTGCTGGATCCAACTCCATTGAAGATTTCAAAACAACAGATTGTTTGTTTATTATTGGAAACAATATCATCGAGACTCATCCCATTACCGCAACTTATGTAAAAGAAGGAGCCCGTGAAGGACAAGAAATTGTCGTTGTTGACCCGAAATGGACACCGGCAGTGAAATATGCCAACTTATGGCTGCAGCCCAAACTGGGAACCGATGTAGCATTACTTAACGGATTAATTCATGTGGTCATCAAAGAAGAGTTGATTGATACGGATTTCATCCAAAAAAGGGTGGAACATGGCATGGAAGCCTTTGAGGAGTTACGTAATGTTTCACAGAAATACACACCGGAATACGTAGAAGAAGTAACAGGTGTAGCCGCCCATGATATTGAAAAAGCAGCCCGGATTTATGCTAAAGCCCCTACAGCAATGATTGCTACCGGCATGGGCATGAGTCAGCAGGTTACAGGTACGAACAATGTCTTTAGCCTGATTAATCTGATGCTTATTACAGGACAAATAGGCAAAGAAAGAGCCGGTATTGATCCGCCTCGTGGTCAAAACAATGTACAAGGCACCACAGACATCGGAGTGTCTCCGACAAATTATCCCGGATACATTCCTGTTTCAGATGAAGAAAACAGAAGAAAAGTAGCAAAGATCTGGGATGTACCCTTCGAGTCATTGCCATCCAAGCCGGGATTAACAACCATAGAAATCATTCAGGCAGCCCATGAGGGAAACATAAAAGGCATGTATATCATGGGGGAAAATCCGGTTATGACAGACCCGAATCAAAGTCATACGATTGAAGCATTGGAAAATCTGGATTTTTTGGTCGTTCAGGATATCTTCCATACTGAAACCACTCCTTATGCGGATGTAATCCTGCCGGCTTCTTCGTTTGCTGAAAAAGACGGAACTTTTGTGAATAGCGACCGACGTGTGTTACGTGTGCGAAAAGCTGTGGAAATGCCAGGTAACGCCAAAGAAGACTGGAAAATCATTGATGAGATTGCCAATAGAATGGGTAAACCAATGAATAACCCCGGAACTGCATCGGAAATTTTTGATGAAATTGCCCGGGTCACACCCATCATGGCCGGAATATCTTATGATCGTATTAAACAAGAGGGAATTCAATGGCCCTGCCCGGAGAAAAACCACCCCGGAACAAGTACGCTATTTCTTGAAAAATTTAATACAGCAAGTGGTAAGGCAAAAATCTTTCCGGTGGAATATGTGCCACAATCCGAAAGTGTATCTGAAGAATATCCGTTTATGCTGAATACCGGACGCATACTGTTTCATTACCATACGGCAACCATGTCGAGAAGAAATAAAGCCCTCACTGACTATGAGAATGAAGCATACGTACTTATGCATCCGTATGACGCCTCTAAAAAGGACATCCATCATGGTGAAAACGTTAGGATTACCAGTAGTCGAGGATCACTTGATACACACGTACGCATTAGTAACCAGGTACTGGAGAAAGAGCTCTTTATGCCCTTTCACTTTGCTGAAGCCCCCGTAAACAAACTGACGCGCAATGAAATGGATCCCGACTCCAAAATTGCACCCTTTAAACTATCAGCATGTAAAGTTGAAAAAATATAATTTTTTTTCAACACCCCTTGTTAATAGGTTTTTATACAGAGGTAAAAATGCCCTTATCAACACAATTAAGCACTCTACGCAATAAACATTTATTTTTTGCGATAAAAAAGAGATTATTTCACAAAGATTAAAACAAAAATCTATAAAGTTTTGTTATTTAATCAAATGATTGCTAAAAATATTATTACATTTGTTGTTAATAAATTTGGAATTTTCAACCCCTTGAATTATATTTGATTTTTACTAAATACTAAAAAATCTGAGTAATGAAAAAAGTTCTGTTATTATTTGCATGTGCTACCCTCCTCTCTACAGTCACTTTTTCTCAGGAAAAAGATAGTACCCATGACCTATCGATAGATCCCAACAACTGGGCCGTATCGATAAACGGGGGATCATCACAATTTTATGGTGACGTTTCTACTAATATGTATTTCTATCCATATTTTCCGGAAGATGGTTCTCTAAGCTATGCTTTATTAGCTACAGGCGAAAAACATTTTTCTCCCTACTACGGCTTACGACTAAGAGCTGGTTATGTTAATTTTACATCGCTTGGCCAGGGATCAAGCCCCAAAAAAATAGAATCGGATTTACTTGATATTTATATAGAAAATAAAATATCCCTTTCCAATATTTTGTTCCCGGATGACTACAACAAAAAATGGTCTTCTTATTTTCTTTTAGGCTACGGAATTCCTTTCTACAGAACATTGTTAAAGAATGAAGCAGGAGATGTTCTTGATTATGAAGGATATTCGGATAACGGAGATACAAAAGAAAGCCGGGTAACAGCAAGCTCAATATCAGTTGGGATTGGTTTACGAGTACAGCTTTCACACAGGCTGGCAATCAGCGCAGAAGCCAATATCGAAAGTCTTAACACAGACAGACTTGATGCTACAGATAATGCGCTTTCAGAACTTGATAAATATGGTTACACCAGCTTGGGTGTCGTATACACTTTCGGCAAAAATGAAAAACAAGTTCCTATGGAATATAATCCAATACCAAAAGAGGACCTTGCTATGCAGGAACAATTAGACTCACTGGGGCAAGTGGTAGCAAAACTTGGCGATAAAGTAGACGGAGTTGATGAAAAAGTGGACCAGATTGCAGAACGCTGGGAAGGCCCCGATGCTGACAACGACGGTATCTCTGACAGCTATGACAAAGAACCAAATTCAGAACCCGGTGCTGTAGTTAACCACAATGGTGTGACTATTAATGATTATTCGGATGAAATAGAAAATATGACTTCCGAGCCTGAAGTCGGAACAGGAAACACCCCCAACTCTAAAATTGCATTTAAATCCGTATATTTTGGCCTGAACAGCACATACATTACTCCGGACAACATGAAAAAACTGGCCAATGTGGCTAAGATCATGAAAGAAAATAAAGATGTGAAGTTCAAAGTTGTCGGTGCAACATGTAAACTTGCCAGTGATGAATACAACAAAAGATTAAGCGAAAGACGCGCAAAAGCTGTTAAAGATAAACTAATTGAAAACTTTGGCATTGCTTCGGACAGAATAAAAATTGATTACATAGGAGAAGAAGATCCGGTTGCTGAAGAGCCCCTTTATATCAATCGAAGAGCCGATCTTTACATGATCAAATAACGATTAACAAAACATAACAAAAAAGCCGGCCTGTTGTCTAACAGACCGGCTTTTTTTACCAATCTTCATTTTGTTTCAAAAACAGATCCCAAATCAAAATACCGGCACTTACAGAAATATTTAGTGAATGCTTAGTGCCATACTGCGGAATTTCAATAGCTCCCTCACAAGCATCTACAACGTCTTGTTGAACCCCTTTAACCTCATTGCCGAATATGACAGCTATTTTGTCCTGATCCGGCTGAAATGTGTCCAGTTGCTCCGCATTTTCACATTGTTCTAAAGCATAAGTTTTGTATCCCTCAGTTTTTAGCTTTTCTACAACCTCCAGGGTCGATTTATTGTATTCCCAATCAACAGACTCGGTTGCTCCAATAGCTGTTTTAGTAATCTCTTTATCCGGAGGTGTTGCCGTTATTCCGCACAAATAAAGTTTTTCTATGCGAAACGCATCGCCTGTCCTGAAAACAGCACCAATATTGTGCATACTCCTGATATTGTCAAGTATAACAACTAACGGGAACTTTTTAGCTTCCTTAAACTGATCGATATTGATGCGATTCAGCTCATCCAAACTTAATTTCTTCATTTGTTTTACTTTTTTTAGATTGATTTAAGACTGATGCAGATTGATGCAGTATCCAAAGTTTTATCAATTTTTGGGGCATTTAAATTATCGTATTGGGCGCAACATTATATGCTTCATTTGAGTACATTTTGGTTAGTCAGCATTTCAAATAGTTTTATCGAGACTACAAAGATACGACAGGTGCGGAGAAATGGAAAATTTGGTTTATATTTCCGTAAAATAAAAACTAGTATTAACTTTGTGGGATAAAATATGAGCACTGTGGGGCAAAAAAATAAAGGCAACGAAACACCGCTCATGAAGCAGTATAACAAAATCAAATCCAAATATCCGGATGCTTTGTTGCTGTTTCGTGTAGGTGACTTTTATGAAACTTTTGGTGATGATGCCAAACGAACAGCCAATATTCTGGGGATCGTATTAACCAAGCGCGCCAACGGGTCAGCTTCATATATTGATCTGGCAGGTTTTCCGCATCACGCTTTAGAAACCTATCTGCCTAAACTTGTAAGGGCCGGGGAACGCGTGGCTATCTGCGACCAGCTGGAAGACCCCAAGCTCGCCAAAACTGTTGTTAAACGTGGCATTACGGAGCTAGTAACGCCGGGTGTAGCCACAAATGACAATGTCCTGGAAAATAAAAGCAATAATTTTTTAGCTGCCGTTCATTACGAGAATAAAATTTCGGGGATATCCTTCTTAGACATCTCAACAGGAGAATTCTTCCTGGCTGAAGGTTCGAATGATTACATCGATAAGCTGCTGCAAAGTTTTAAGCCCAGCGAAGTCATCCTTCAGAAAAATAAAAGAGGTGATTTTACGGAGAAATTCGGCAACCATTATTTTATCACCACCTTTGATGACTGGGTGTTTACTTATGATTTCAGCCATGATCTACTGCTAAAACATTTTGAGACAACTTCCTTAAAAGGCTTTGGCGTGCAGGCATATGAAAAAGGTATCATCGCCTCGGGAGCAGCCTTGCATTACCTTTCGGAAACACATCACGAAAAGGTAAGTCATATTTCACGGATCAACAGAATCGAAGAAGATGAATACATCTGGCTTGACCACTTCACGATCCGTAATCTGGAATTGATTTACAGCCCCAATGAAAATGCCACAACCCTTCTTGATGTTATTGATCAGACGATAAGTCCGATGGGCTCGCGTATGCTCAAACGGTGGATTGTCTTGCCTTTAAAAGATAAAACCAGGATCAAAGAGCGGCATGATGTGGTGGAATACTTAATGCAACATAAAGAAATTAAATCGGTCATAAAACCCAGTCTGAAAAACACCGGGGATTTGGAACGTTTAATTTCAAAGGTTGCCATTCGCAAAGTCAATCCCAGAGAACTTCAGCAAATTGGCAAAGCCCTGAAAGCCACAGAGCCGTTAAAAAAAGCCTGTCTGGAAACCCAACAACCGGCACTGACACGTATTGGTGAACAACTAAA
This sequence comes from Bacteroidales bacterium, assembly GCA_021738505.1. GTDB lineage: Bacteria > Bacteroidota > Bacteroidia > Bacteroidales > PWNQ01 > PWNQ01. The sequence goes on from JAIPBW010000019.1 coordinate 40,747, forward strand.
CCCATGCTCCAGTATTTCCGGACTACTGGAAGACTCGCTAAAAGAAGATCCGCCGGCCTTATTATCCAAAGGAAATGTAATCGCCGACGGCTACAACGATGAGCTGGATCAGCTGCGGAAGCTTCTGGGTTCCGATAGAAATTATCTGGAAGAGATGAAGCAAAAAGAAATCGAAAAACATGATATACCTTCGCTGAAGATAGGTTTCAACAGTGTTTTCGGTTATTACCTTGAAGTCACCAACACACATAAAAACAAAGTACCTGCGGAATGGCAACGGAAACAAACGCTGGTAAATTCGGAAAGATATATAACGGAGGAACTGAAGGAATATGAACAAAAGATACTGGGAGCTGAGGACCGCATCGGAGAGCTCGAAAACCAAATATACAATGAGCTGGTAGAACAAGTATCGGCCTATATCAAACCAATCCAACATAATGCAACACTGATGGCAGAGTTGGATTGCTTATTATCGTTTAGTGAAGTGGCTGCCGAAAACAGCTATGTGCGCCCCGGGATAAACGACTCATTCGACCTGGATATAAAAAACGGCAGACATCCCGTTATTGAAAAAGAATTGCCTTTAGAAGAAGAATATGTGGCTAATGATGTTTATCTGGATGACAAAAAACAACAGATCATCATTCTCACGGGCCCGAACATGTCCGGAAAATCGGCTCTGCTCCGCCAAACCGCATTAATCGTATTACTTGGACAAATGGGTAGTTTTGTACCTGCCGATCAGGCTCAAATCGGTATTGTAGATAAAATTTTTACACGCGTGGGCGCCTCAGACAATATCTCGTCAGGCGAATCAACATTCATGGTGGAAATGAATGAAACAGCAAGCATCCTGAATAATATTTCCAACCGCAGCCTGATTTTACTGGATGAGATCGGCAGAGGAACAGCTACTTATGACGGAATATCCATTGCATGGGCTATTGCGGAGTTTCTGCACGAACATCCCCTGTTTAAACCCAAAACACTTTTTGCCACGCATTATCACGAGCTCAACGAGATGAAGCGCTCGCTAAGCCGGATAAAAAATTATCATATCGCAGTAAAAGAAATTAATAATGAAATTATTTTCCTCAGAAAACTAAAGGAAGGCGGTTCTGAACACAGTTTTGGTATACAAGTGGCCAGAATGGCCGGAATGCCCAAAAATGCCCTTGACCGCGCTGCCGAGATATTGAGCAAATTAGAACAAAACCACAGCAATGATGACTGGGAAAACAGCTTACCTTCAACATCACAGAAAGATGAAAACATGCAACTTAGCTTTATTCAGTTAGACGATCCCCTGCTGGAACAAATAAAGGAAGATATCCTGAATACAAATATCGACACCCTTACGCCCGTTGAAGCGCTCATGAAACTCAACGAAATCAAACGATTACTAAAAGCAAAATAAAAAGATTGATTTTTTTCTTTTTTATTTCAAAAATATTTTGCCGCTATGGAAAAATATTTTTATATTTGCATCCGCAATTGAAAAGCGAAAATAGCTCAGTTGGTAGAGCACGACCTTGCCAAGGTCGGGGTCGCGGGTTCGAGTCCCGTTTTTCGCTCAGAAGAAACCTCTTAAAGCAAAAAGAGGTTTTTTTCTATCTGCCCGGGTGGTGGTCCCGATAGCTATCGGGATGGTAAACACACAAGGGTACTATGGAATGGTCTGTGACTTGAGTTCTTAAATTATTTTGCCCGGGTGGTGGTCCCGATAGCTATCGGGATGGTAAACACAAAAGGGTACTATGGAATGGTCTGTGACTTGAGTTCTTAAATTATTTTGCCCGCGTGGTGGTCCCGATAGCTATCGGGATGGTAAACACAAAAGGGTACTATGGAATGGTCTGTGACTTGAGTTCTTAAATTATTTTGCCCGGGTGGTGGTCCCGATAGCTATCGGGATGGTAAACACACTAGGGTACTATGGAATGGTCTGTGACTTGAGTTCTTAAATTATTTTGCCCGGGTGGTGGTCCCGATAGCTATCGGGATGGTAAACACACAAGGGCACTTTTGAATGGTCTGTGACTTGAGTTCTTAAATTATTTTGCCCGGGTGGTGGTCCCGATAGCTATCGGGATGGTAAACACACAAGGGTACTATGGAATGGTCTGTGACTTGAGTTCTTAAATTATTTTGCCCGGGTGGTGGAATTGGTAGACACGAGGGACTTAAAATCCCTTGGCCTTTAATGGCTGTGCGGGTTCAAGTCCCGCTCCGGGTACATTCAACAAAAAGACAGGCTTTTAAGTCTGTCTTTTTTTTTGTGCTTATATTTTTAATCTGAAGACTAAGGCTTTGACAACGTGCGGATTCATGCCAATAGCTATCGGCACCCGCTCCGGGTACAAGCAGTAAGGAGCAAGAGTATTGAGCGAGAGCGAGATGCTTTTGCTCCTTTTTTTTTGTTCGAATTTCTTTGCCTGTCCCGCTTTTCCCGTTAACATTTTTATTAATCAACCTGGATGAAATGTGATAGCAGGAGAAATTTCAACCGGATTTATTGTTTAAGACACAATTGCATGTGTTCGATATACTAAAGGCTTTTTTCAATTGCACAGTTTGTTGGTATAAAAAAGCCCCGGATTGCTCCGAGGCTTTTTGTTTATATCACTTTTTTTTATGTGTTTGGATAAAAAAATCTAACTTTTGTGCATTATTCCATTTAAGAAATTCTGGATGAAAAAGTAAAAAGTATTTTTCAACGGAAGTTCCAATACGTTTTTTATTCCACTCTTTACTATTATAAAAACCTTCAGTACTGTTCTTAGCCATTGAATCTACTTTAATAGTATCACTTTCAATAAAAGTCACAACAGATGTTTGCTTTTTCAAGTTAAGACTATAGCTAAAAACATTCTTAATTATTGCTTTATCATCATCAAAAGTGTAGAAAGAAAAAAAACCGTGTTCAATGATTTTACAATCATGCTTTATTAAAACTGAGTCTTGCATATTTGCTTTTATTAAAGAAGCTGTTCCTAATATAAACACAAACGTAAGTAAAAAAGTCTTTTTCATTTTTTTAATAATTTGTTGATAGCGTACTAAGCATATATGGATTAAAACCACTATTATAAGCAGCTATACTGTAATGCAATAAATAAGGATGAATACCAATATTAGGTATCCCATTTAACCATAAACCAATAGATGACATATTAACACAATTAGTAGTAGCGCCTTGAAATGGCACAAATTTACTCACACCTCGCAATCCGTTAAATAAGTGCTTATTTACTACCAAACTTGTAGATTTCGAAAGACTTGTAGGTACAGGATAATCTGGAGTACCTTTGCGAATAGCTAGTCCAAACTTTTTATAACCGCCTAATGGTTTAGCTCCTCCAATTTGGTCCTTAAAACCACCACCTCCAATTTTATTGTCATTTGGCCCGAAAGACATTAGTTTATCACCAGTTGCATCATCTACAATACCAATATGTGAGATTACATCTTTAGAGCCATCCTCATATCTCTCTTGAGTATATAGCGTTGCATTAGTTTGGTTAATTAAGTTATTGATATCATTTAGGTTAGCCAAAGCACCAAAGCTATAACCTATATTTTCCAATGTGCTGTTTTCACTCCAATTCCAAATTCCACCCCATGTGTTATTAGAGCCATTATAGGAACCGATCCCAACATTCAGGGTATAATCTGTTTGTCCTCCTGACAAAATTCCCATTCCAACAGAATTTACGTGAGATGCTGCCATAATTCCCATGGTATTAGCCATAAAACCACCTCCTTGAGCAACTAATCCACCAACATACCCTGACGCTAATCCAACAGCAGTTCCACCAGCCATATAGCCCCACGTTTTACCGGAAGTGTAATCCCATTTGAAAGGGTTCATTTCTCCTCCATTTGCTAATGCGCCACCTTGCAACATTCCAATATCAGCCGCAATTGCTGTTGGTAAAAGACCTAAAGATCCCCCACCAGTAAAAGGGGCTGCAATAAGCGTTGAAAGGGTAAATATTAATTCACCCGACGGGTCCGTATAAACCAGCGGGTTATTGAGGCAATAGCTATACCTGTTGAGGTTTTGCGGATTTTGGGGAGCCTGCACGTAAGGGTCGGGGGAAAAGAAACGCGCAATGACCGGGTCATAGATACGGCCATTCATATTGATAACCTCAAAGGCATCCGGCATCTCGTGGCCGGTGTAGCCTTTGGTGGTGAATAATTCTCCGCGTATCAAGGTTGTGGATAATGTCCAAAAATATGGGTTTTCGGATTTTCCGCTAACTTCAAAGTCATAAAACAGCATCACTTCACTATCCACAGTTGCAGTGATGGTAGTACAAGTAAAGTCTTGCTGTATAAAACGATTTGTAGCTGGCTTCAATTTTCAAAGTATTAGATCAGAAATTACAATAGCAAACATACGAATATGTTTTAAAAAAATCAAATATGGCCTTTTAGACCGGACTCACTAGAGTCCGGGTAGAGCGGCTCGTTACCTTGCCGCTCCCCCACAGACCCGTACGAGCGGATTTCCCGCATACGGTTCCTCTCAATTTGGTTTTGCTAAAAGACAAGAGTGGTATATCTTGGGTTTTAGCAAAGGTAGCC
>JAIPBW010000081.1 GCA_021738505.1 Bacteroidales bacterium
CTATAAAGTCGAGTGTTTGATTCAGAATGTTCGAGATCAAGGCGTGCGAAAATTTTAAACCGCAGTATACTAGCGTATATGAGGATTTAAAATTTGAGCAACAACGCAGATATCGGACATTATGGACAAACACTATTTAGCCTTCATTGACCATATATAAAAGTTTAGTGTTTTTTTAATTCCTGCTGGATTTTTGCCGCTTCTGTTTTGCAGGTATCTTCATCAGCTGTAAATAACTGGTAGAACTTTGTGTCAGAAAAATGCAAATTCACACTCCATTTTTTGCCTTTTACATGTCTTGGTGAGGCGTACTGAATATCGTCCATAGGATACCATTTCCCGGTTTTTATATCCCAAATAAAAAGGACTTTACGGAATCTTTGATTGGAAAAATCAATTTCAATGCCTTCTTTGAAAAGCCAAAAGCCTACAGCAAGCAGAAAAAACAAAACCGCCAGTGCGTAATTTGCGGGAACAACAGCTATAGCAATAGCCAGCATAAATGTACCGGAGATCACAAAACTCATAGGTGTCTTCCGCATATTATAAAAATATCGTTCCATAGTTATTTGCTTTAAGCAGGGTCTTTAACCGGGTCGGAATCTATAGTTATATCATCAAGCTTTTCTTTCCATTGGTTGATATGCTTGTTATATCTTTTCAAGTTTGACGAGTCGACAGGTTCAGCAGGAGGTGATTCAACCTTGAGCGGATCAATGGGGTCTCCGTTGCGCCAAAAACGGAAATCAAGGTGAGGTCCGGTGGACAATCCTGTAGAGCCCACATAACCAATGATGTCGCCCTGCTTCACCTGCTTGCCTACTTTTATACCTTCCCCATAACGGGAAAGATGCATATATCCTGTGGTATAAGTGCTATTATGACGTATTTTTACATAATTCCCTGCACCTCCCGAATAATTTGCTTTGATAATTCGTCCTTCGCCAATCGCCTCTACCGGTGTTCCCCTTGGTGCAGCATAATCAACACCATGATGCGGACGGCGAATTCTAAGCACCGGATGCAGACGGGAATTGGAATAACGACTACTGATTCGCGAGTATCGAAGCGGAGCTTTTAAGAATGTTCTGCGCAGGCTGTTGGCCTCTAAATCGAAATAATCACCTACCGTATCCTGAACAAAATAAAAAGCATAATAAGGCTGCTCCCTATGATCAAACCAGGCCGCCTGAATACGACCCAGCCCGACCGGCTCTCCATCCACGCGTAATTCTTCGTATATTACTTTGTATTGGTCGCCTTTCTCAATAGCATAAAAATCTACAACCCAGGCGTAAACTTCTGATAATTTAATCGCCAGAAAAGGGTCTGCACCTGAATTTTTTATGCTCATCCAAAGGGAATTATTAATAATTCCGGCTGTTTGTTTAAGTTCTGTTTTGACTTCCTTGGTGCCCGAAAAAATCTCAACCGAATCCCGCAAATCATAAACAACGTAATCCGTAGCATTTTTCTCGTAAACAAAATACTGAATCGTATTTAAGCTGTCTTTCTTTGTCATAGCAACATAGCTATTCCCTGCCCTGATTTTGCGTACATCAAAAACATCTTTTGATTTCTTAGCCAGCCTGTCAATCGTTTTCATACTTACATTGAAGTTGCTTAAAATCTCCGAAACGTTTTGATGATTTTCTACAATATAATGCTCTACATCCAGGGAGTCCACGACAATCCCGTACATAGAGTCTTGTTCTACGATATTTTTCTCCTGAACGGGTTCTGCAACCTCTTCATCCACAACGCCCACAGGGCGACTTACAATTATACCCAGCAATACAACGGCAAGGGTAAAAAGAATTATTTCCGGAAGTCTCTTCTTCATTTTATTTATTTTTATCAATAATGCAGGTTAAATTTCTTCATCCACACCCGACAACATAATAGCCGATTCAATCAATGCAAGATGAGAATATCCTTGTGGAAAATTTCCCAATAGTCTTTTACTCTCAAAGTCCATATCTTCTGAAAACAACCCCAGATGATTGCTGTTTTTCAATACATTTTCAAATAACCGACGGGCTTCTTTGTGTTCGCCAATTTTATATAACGAAGTAATCAGCCAAAACGTACAAATACTAAAAGACACCTCAGGAATTCCAAGATCATCTTCATTACGATACCGGTACATCAAATCATTTTTCAAAAGCTTCTCTTTTGTAACTTTTACGGTTGATACATATCTGGGGTCTGTTGCCTCAATAAATCCATAGCGTTCCATGAGCAGGTTGGATGCGTCCATATATGGACTTCCATAAGACTGTGTAAAAGCCTGCATCTCTTCATTCCAGCCATTTTTCAAAATATTTTCTTTGATCGTATCCCGTATTTCGGCCCACCAATCGGCATAATACGTTTGTCCTAATAATTCTGCAATTTTCACACCTCTGTCAAATGCAACCCAGCTCAGCACTTTAGAAAAGGTAAAATGTTTACTCTGACTGCGGATTTCCCAGATGCTTTTATCCGGCTTGTCCCAGTTAACCCGCACTGACTTTAGTATGCTTCGTGTAACCGTCCAGAAATTTTCTTTCTCATCTATTGTTTTACTGTTGATTTTCAAATGTTGATGAATAACATCCAGTAAAACCCCATAAATATCATTCTGTTTTTGATGGTAAGCGTCATTTCCTATCCTTATCGGCTTAGAACCCTCATAACCGGAGAGATGATCCAGCGTGGTTTCAGTTAGCTTCTTCTCACCACGAATACCATACATAATCTGAATAAGATCATCCTTATATGTTACCAGGTCAAGGATAAAATTCATATAGCGTTTGGCTACATTATAATGATTAAGGCGGATCAATGTTTTAATGATCATAGAGGAATCCCTTATCCAGCTAAAGCGGTAATCCCAGTTTCTTTCCTCTCCAATCTTTTCAGGTAACGATGTGGTAACAGCCGCAATGATAGCTCCTGTTTTTTGGTAGGTCAGCAACTTCAATACCAGAGCACTTCGTTCTATTTCTTCCTGATATTCTGAAAATTGGCGTGTTCTATGCACCCAGTCTAACCAGTAAACCTTGGTTTTTTCCATTTCCAGCTCTATCCAGGAATGATTAACAGCAACTAATTTTTGATTATAAGACACTACAAAATAATGATCTTCAGTCATCTCAACAGGGTCGGAGTTCAGAATAACATCATGACTCAAATCTGAATACAAATACAGGGAATCGTAGGTTGGTTCATGCGTATAACTTTTAATAAAGCCTTTTGCAGATACTAATTTGGTCTCTCCTCTGGCATATTGCAATCTGGGATCATATTTTACACGAAATACCGGTTTCCCGGAGATATGTCTAAACAGCCGTATAATCTCCGGTGGTGTATTATATGTAGAGTCATTGAGCTTGTATCGTGGCATAAAATCAATCACCTCAAAAGCATCTGAGCCGCAACGGAATGTTGTCACCAGAAGATTGGTCCTTTTCATGTACTTTTGAGTCACTTCATAAGAATCATCAACAAGAATTTCAAATGAACCGCCCTTCTCCCGGTCAAGTAATTTCCCAAAAATTGAAGGGGCATCAAACTCTGGCATACAAGCCCATTCCAATGAACCCTCTTTGGAAATTAAGGCAGCACTTTTACTGTTTCCAATAACTCCATAATTAAGGTTTTGCATAAAAAATCACTTTCTTTTGAACAATTTTACCGATATTTACGATTCACTATATACGGAAAAACTAAACGTTCACTTTTGATTTTACTTGTTGTGAAATCGTTTTAGTTATAGACCAAACCCATAAATAGCGGTTTTATTTTAGCTTGTAAAAATAAGAAAAAACAAAACCCTTAATAAACCAAACGAATTATGCAACGATTATTAATTGTATCGAACCGATTACCTGTAAAGATAAACGAAGATGAACAAGGGAACCTGACAACAAAAGCCAGTGAAGGTGGTTTGGCCACCGGCATGAAGTCGGTCTACAAAAATTATGAAAGTCTTTGGTTTGGCTGGTCTGGGATGTATAGCAACGAGATAACTAAAGAGAAACAAAATAAGGTGGAAGAGCTTTTGAAAAAAGAACGTTGCGTTCCCATCTCATTAAGTGAAGATCAGATCAATAATTATTATTACGGGTTTAGTAATAAAACCCTGTGGCCCTTATTTCATTATTTTACACAGTTTGCCGAATATGACGAAACCTATTGGCAAACATACAAACAAGTAAATCAAATATTTGCAGAAGTATTAAAGCCCCATCTGCGCCAGGGGGATAAGATTTGGATCCATGATTACCATCTGTTCTTGCTTCCGCAATTGATACGCGACTATATGCCCCAGGCCGACATTGGCTTTTTCCTGCATATCCCTTTCCCATCCTTCGAGGTCTTTCGTCAATTACCCTGGCGAGAGGAGATTTTGAATGGAATTCTTGGAGCCGATCTGGTCGGTTTTCACACCTTTGATTATGAGCGTCACTTTATGTCTTCCATCAGACGGCAATTAGGATATGAAAACACTTATAACCGTATCCGTCTTAAAAACCGGGTTATGAAGGTAGATGCTTTTCCCATGGGTATTGATTTTGATAAATTTCATTCCGCCGCTACCAAAGTATTTGAAGGAAAACAACAAAAATCACAAATTGCAGAAAATGTTCATGAATTTTTTACTCAGAAAAACGGTAATAAACTAATTCTATCCATGGACCGCCTGGATTATTCTAAAGGCATTTACAACCGCTTATTGGCCTTTGAGAAATATCTGGAGCTACATCCGGAATACCATGAGAAAGTCTCCATGTTCATGCTTTCTGTTCCGTCCAGAACAAGTGTAGAGCATTATCAGATATTAAAAAGTGAAATTGACGAAACAGTAGGCCGTATCAATTCCCGTTTTGGTTCAGTGAGCTGGATGCCGATATGGTATCTTTTCCGTTCCATGCCTTTTGAACAGCTAATTGAGTTATATAGTTATGCGGATATTGCACTGATTACACCTATACGGGATGGAATGAACCTGATTGCAAAAGAGTATATGGCTTGTCGTATAAACCACAAAGGAGTTTTAATCCTTAGTGAAATGGCCGGAGCTGTTAAAGAGCTTGGCGAATCCATTGTTGTAAATCCAAATGACATTCCGTCGATAGCAAATGCCATTGACGAAGCTATTCACATGCCGGAAGACCTTCAGGTAAAATCCAACAAAATCATGATGGAGCGCCTGAAACGTTATAATGTGGAACATTGGGCACAAGACTTTATGGATTCATGGTTTGAAATTAAACAACTGCAAGAAGATCAGAAAACATATAAAATTCATCCGCTTAACATTGAAAGTATTAACAGGCAGTATATCAAATCGAATAAACGTTTACTGATACTTGATTATGACGGCACTTTGGTACCTTTCAAAAAAGAACCCCAGAATGCTATCATCACTCAAGAAACAAAAAAACTGCTTGAGAATATAAATGATCAAGAAAATACTGATGTATTTATCTTTAGTGAGCGTGACAGGGGCTTCCTAAATGAAGTATTCAGTGACACCAATTTGGGGCTTATTGCTGAACATGGTGTTTGCTTAAGATATCCTGGAGGAAAATGGGAACAGATGTTCCATTTTGATGACGAATGGAAACCGGAGATCAGAGATATTTTCCAATTGTATACCGACCGTACCCCGGGTTCCTTTATTGAAGAGAAAAGCTCATCCCTGGCCTGGCATTATCGCAAAGCCGACCCCGATTTAGGAAACAAAAGAGCCTGGGAGCTAAATGACAGCTTGCGTGACCTTCTTAGCAATCAAAACATTGAAGTAAATGAAGGCAAGAAAGTTTTGGAGGTGAAACAATCAGTTGTAAACAAAGGCCTGACAGCTGAAATGCTCATGCAACAAAAAGATTATGATTTTATTTTAGCCATGGGTGATGACTGGTCAGACGAAAACACATTCCAGACAATTGAGGACCACGGAATTTCTGTAAAAATAGGACTGGAGCAAACCCAGGCACACTACTTTATTGAGGCTTCCGAAAAGGTGGTCCCGTTCCTGAATAAAGCCACAAAAATTTAAACTGTATGAATATTGCAGCATAAACCTATTCCAACCATAGAGGAGATATCAAATAAATATTACCCGAATGCATCAGAAGTAAAAGTTTTAATCTGATGGTTAGCCGTTTTGCAATCTGTAAATTTTTTTAATCTGCCTTGATTCTATAATGATAATCAGAATAGAGATTAAAAAATCCATATTTTTGCACAAAAGAAGAAGCCAATGTATGAATCACTTAAACTGGCTGATGAAATCAGATTGAATTTCACACCAGACGGGTTATTGCTCCTTAATATAACCATTGCATTTATCATGTTTGGTGTTGCTTTGCAAATCACACCACAGAGCTTAAAGAATTTGGTAGTAAAACCTAAAGCGACAATTATCGGTTTTGTATCCCAATTCATACTTTTACCCGGTATCACGTTTTTGCTGGTTATGGCTTTAAATAGTTTCCATCTCATCACGCCCGGCGTAGGCCTTGGAATGCTTTTGGTTGCCAGTTGCCCGGGAGGAAATGTTTCTAACTTTATTTCCACATACGCAAATGGTAATCCGGGATTATCTGTGGGTCTGACTGCTCTGGCTACGATTGCAGCCATTTTTATGACCCCTTTTAACTTTTCTTTCTATGGCGGCATGTTCGCTGCCAAATCACCCCTTTTAATTCCACTCGAAATCAGCGCTTTTGAAATGTTTAAGACAGTAATTGTGCTGCTGGGAATTCCTATTGCAGCCGGAATGCTTTTTGCCTGGAAACTGCCCAAAATCACGAAAAAGATTATCAAGCCCATTCAAAACTTATCTGTAGTATTTTTTATCGGGATGGTAGTAATTATGTTCGCCAACAATGCAAGTTACTTTTTGAATTATATGTTTTTCATTTTAATTCTGGTTTTTCTGCATAATGTTTTGGCTCTAAGCACCGGATTCGGAATTAGCAGTTTGTTTCGCTTAAAGCGCCGTAATCGTCGCACAATTGCCATAGAAACAGGGATACAAAACTCCGGCCTTGGGCTGGTATTAATTTTCAATCCGGCTATTTTTCCACCTGAACTGGATACCGGAGGAATGGCAATTATCACAGCCTGGTGGGGAATATGGCATATACTCGCAGGTTTGGCAATAGGACGGATATGGAGAACATATAAATATACAGATGAACAAGAAGCCAAAACAATTTAAATTGGATCATTCATAAAAAGTATCAGACGAACATCCTTTTATGGACATGTTGAAAGACAAAAACATTAATTTTCATGACAGATAAAAGTATCAAACATATCACACGCTGGTCGATCACCTATTATATTTTTTACTTGTATGTTAAATTCATGCACTGGCTTTTTTATCGTAAAATCGTTGTGGAAGGCAAAGAAAATATTCCGGAAGATGAACCGGTCATTTTTGCCCCCAATCATCAAAATGCAGTTATGGATCCGCTGGCTGTTATATTTACTTCCGGACAACAAGTGGTTTTTCTGGCTCGCGCCGACATCTTTAAATCCAAAATATTAGCACGCATTTTCTCCTGGTTAAAGATACTTCCTGTCTACCGCATCCGCGACGGCGCTGACACACTGAAGCACAACACCTCTACCTTTTCTTCCGCCATTCAGGTTTTGGAGCATAAGCAACCTATCGGACTGTTTCCGGAAGCAGCTCACAGCAACAAAAGACATTTGCTATCTTTCAAAAAAGGGGTGCCGCGTATTGCTTTTCAGGCAGAAGAAGAAAATAATTTCCAACTGGGAGTAAAGATATTGCCAATAGGAATTTATTATAGTCGCTATAACAAATTCCGCAGCATCATCCATATTCGCTATGGCAAACCCATCGACGTTTCTGATTTTATTGATGAATACAAAGAAAACCCAAACAAAGGGATGAACAGCCTTCGTGATGCCATGAAAAAAGCCACAGAACCACTGGTCATCAACATTACAAACCTGGAATTCTATGATATGTACGAGTCGTTGCGGACGATATATTTTAAAAAGGTGGCCAAACGACTTAAATTTAAAGAACTAAACCAAAGCAATAAGTTCATTGCCGATAAAATGACGGTGAAACAACTCGACCGCTTTGGAGAAAAAGAACCTGAAAAACTTAACAAATTACGGGATAAAGTGAAAACACTCTATCAGTTAACCGAAAAATATAGTTTGTCTTACCAATCTATAGCTAAACCCAAACTGAACCTCTTCCGACTGGTTTGGAATTCATTTTTATTGATTTTGTTTTTTCCTGTTTTCCTCTACGGCCTGATAAACAACTTTATCCCTTACATCATCCCTAAGATTTTGGTGCTGAAATTTCAGGATTTGCAGTTCCATTCCTCTGTAAAGTTTATCGGGGGCCTTGTATTGTTCCCTCTTTTTTACCTGATCCAAACGCTAATTGTAAACAGCTTTGTAGAGAATGGCTATGTGAGCTTACTGTACTTGCTCTCTTTACCCGTTTCCGGATTAATTGCGCAATTTTATCACGAATGGTTCGCCCTGACGCGGAAAGATGTGCTGCTGTATAAGCTCAAAAAAACAGATTTTAAAAACTTCCGCAAAATCAAAGACCTTTACAACGAAATAATGGGCTGCATGAATAAAGTGCTGTCAGCTTGATTTTTTCAGGATTTTAAAATCCCCGTCCAGGATATACATCTCAGGCGTCCCAAACACATTATAAAGCTCGATCAACTCATCATCCCAGCCTTCTTTGGCCCAAACATGATGCCACCCGGGCATAAACTGCTTCCCGTTTTTGATGCTGCTTTCATCTTTATCCACAGCAACTGCTATCACTTCCACATGTTCTGAATCGCCGTATTTGTGATACATCTCCGGCAATTTTTCTTTGCAATAACTGCAATCATCCGACCAGAACACAATCATGATCGTATCCGCTTCAAGGCTGTGTAAGTCCATCTTTTCGCCATTGCTTTTCCAGCTTATATTCGGTGCTTTTTTGCCTGGTGCCATGCGTTTGTACCCTTCAATCCGTTTTCTGACATCCGGATTGTCCTCCCCTTTGCAACCGGCCAGCCAGGTGGTATCCAGATGCACCAATGCATCGAAGCGACCCATGGCATTCAGGCGATCCCAGATGTATTTTCCTACCTCTTCAGTGGCTTCTTCAGGAACCACTTTCCAAAATCCAAAAGCCTGATCAATGGCGTTTACCATGTCTTTCGATCCATATAACATCCATGAATCAATCCAGTTCCCGTAAAAAGGACTTCGCCAGATAATCGAATCAAACGTCGCCGTTGGATAATATTTACTGATATCATTAAACCCAATTTCTTTGGCCGGTTTTGTGCTATTTAACTTGATAATATTTGTTCTCAATTCAACTAAAGACTTGAATAAAGGCAATGTACTATCGATTTTATCATTCGTTAAATTTTGTATTTCCTGCTTTTTAGTGCTAAGCTTTTGAATAAACTCACTTTTTGGAAATGGGTAATTATTGATAAGGTGATTATAAACCTGTGTTTTTTGCATTAAGCTGTCTGTTTCCCTGGACAAACGATGCCAAATACGATTTTCTTTATCCTTAAACCTTGCCGAAAAATTATGCTGTGGCCCGGCTGTAAGCGTGATTTCAAGCGGGCTACCTTCACTAATAAAATTTACCGAATAAATGGGATTCTCTTCCTTAAAAACGTCCAGTTTTACCATTTGTTTTTGTGGCTTAAGCGCTCCCTGTGAAGATTGCGTAAATGCATACTGCTTGACCGTCAACTTTGGTTTAAAATCCCAGTATCCTCTGCAATTCACATTTATCTGGCCTTGTGTGATTTCATACTTCAGGCTTGTATCCTTCGGCAGATTAGCCGCCTGTTGTTTCTGTGCCTGAAGTTTTTCATAATTCTTAATCAATTGCTTTTTTCTTAGTTTTCGTTGTTTGGCTAGTGGTTTTTCCATCCATTCCAAAAAATCAACGGGATTGTTGGTGGCATAAAGCAATTGTCCGTTTTTGCCCTGAGCTGAAAAAGCGCTATATTCTTCAGCGGTCTCGCAATCCTGCTCTGATAAACCGGCAATATAATGCTTTGGCTTTGCCAGGTTTCTTCTTAATGCTTTCAGATAGCCATTGCTTACTTTGGAACCATCCCGTAGAATAATGACAGGCGTTTGTGGAAAGGCCTGCATGGCTGTTCGCATTTGTTTTATCAGGTATATCAGATGGAAAGGGCTTTCTTCATTTACATATATGATAATGCTTTTCCCCTTAAAAACGTTGCTAAGCTTTTTCTTTGTGGGCTTTAAGTCTGCCGAAAACAAAGTATAATCCTGCGAAAGCTTTAAGCGGTCTGTGGCAGCACTGTCATATTGGTAAAACCGGCGAAAGTGCCGGAAAACTGGTTCTGCCTTGGAAACGATACCCCTTTGATAATATTTGGCCGCATACATATTGACAAACTGCTGTTTCTTTTGCAAACTCCACTCATCTGTATCCAGGCTGTTTAAATGTTGTTCCATAGCCCGGGTCACATAATGCAACAAAGTATCATCAAACCAGATGGACTGCTTTTCATAACTGTTTACAATACACTTTGCCACTTCATTATGAATCGAATCCGGGTTAGACAGTTTATCTTGATACTGCTCCAGATGTCTAAACAGGTTTTTCTGCTGATGTTGCAGTTTTTCAATACTTTCAGCTGCATAGCATAAATTAACAAGCCGCTGTGTTTCAAAGCCGGCAAAACTCGTTTCCGGAGCATTGTTTTTCAGGCTGTCGGAAACCATTTTATAATCAGCCTTTACTCTTATTATTTCACTATTAATCAACAAACTATCTCCAGGCAGCGCAGAGCTATTTCGCTGAAGCATATTGATGGCTTTCTGATAGTTGTTATGCATGTTTTTATAGTTCTCCTGAGCCCTTAGTCCGGATCCGGAGAATGTAAATAACAAGAAACCAATGGATAGAATCATCATGATCTTGATCCCCGACCTAAAGGTCGGGGCAATTGGGGCAATTGGAATAGTAAATGGAGTCGGGACAATTGGAGCTCTACCCTTAATTGATTTATTTTCAATTGCTCTGTCCTTTCGGGCAGAGATCATGATTTGATCACCCTGAAAAAATCTCAGGGCTTTAGCCTTTTTATTCTTATTCTTCATATTTCTCGAATCCATATTTTTCTATAAACTCATCATATTCCTGTTGAAATGATTTCTTTTGATGATGGGGCTCCTGACCTTTTATATACCTGGTTACATCTGGCAACTGAGATTCACCGATTGATACTGCAAAATACTCATCCTGCCACCCGAATTTTGTGTTGATAAGCTTATTTTTATTTTTATCCAATAAGAAGATTCGCCCTTGATCAGATTCTTTACGGTTGAGATGTTTTGATCCTGCTTTAATGAAATAATGCAATGCACATGTTCTAAATAACCATTTATTTCAATAATGTGAATACCTTTTTTCTTTGCATTTTCCAGGATATGATCAAATATTTGTTGCCTGATTTCTTTTGCCATCAGTTTTTGTCTGCTTTTTGTTGTCCAAACTGTGTGCAGGTAAATCTTAACATATGGCATAGTTGATGTTTTTATGAATTCTTGTTCCCGGCCTGAAGGCCGGAGAGGCAGTTGGGGTTTGGCCCCTAATTGCTCTGTCCTTTAGGGCAGAGATTATATGATTTGATTACCATGAATAAATCTCAGGGCTTTAGTTGAATTTGTTATCCTTATGAATATTGTTATACAAAACTAAAAAAATATTTCAAAAGCAAAGTGCTTGTCTTGTAAACAAAAAAAGCCCCTGCAAATATTATTTACAGAGGCATTTTACATTGGGTGAGGTCTCGGGCGGATTCGAACCGCCGTACATGGTTTTGCAGACCACTGCCTAGCCACTCGGCCACGAGACCATGATTTAAGGGTGCAAAGATATAGTTTCCCCCGGAAAAATCAAAACTTATTTTTAAGAATAATTCAATTGTTTGATCAAAAATATGACAATCTGCATTTGCAATATTCTACCGGCAACCTATATATTCAACTCATTTTCGTCTGTAGTAGAAAGAGTTACGCTGACGCTTTTCATTTTGCCTCCCAGAGGAGGATTCATCTTGGATATTTTAATATCTGCTTCTTCCACCTGAGGAAACTCGGAGCTGACGGCATTCAGTATCCGCCGTCCCACATGCTCTAACAAATTGGAAGTCTTCTCCATTTCCTGCTTAACCACAGCATACACCTCCTGATAGTTCACCGTTTTGTATAAATTATCCGTCTCTTCAGCTTCCCCGGTATTAGCATAAATATGAATGTCAAGCATAAATTTTGTGCCAATCTGTTTTTCTTCTGCAAAGCATCCGTGATAAGCATAAAACTCCATGCCTTCAATTGAAATTAATCCCATAGAACTCTTGATATTCTGATTTAAATTGCATTATTCATAAATAATAGACAAAAAATGATAGTTGTTTGTTTATCAAATTAGAATACAAAAATACAGATAAAATTGCATTTTAATATATTTTTCTATAATACTCCCCAAAATTAAGACCATTTGTTAAATTGAAAAATAAAAGAGAATTTAGAACCATTAAAAAGGAGTATTATGAAAAAAGCAACAAGAAGAAAATTCACACCGGAGTTTAAGGCAAAAGTAGCCATAGAAGCTATAAAAGAAAAAGAAACACTTGCAGAACTATCCAGGCGCTTTAATG
>JAIPBW010000082.1 GCA_021738505.1 Bacteroidales bacterium
ATTATGGCAGGCTTGTTCAGGGGGCAATTCAGTCTGAAACAAATACTACTTCTTAAATTTCTTTGGATTAACATGCACAACTTTCCCATTCTCTGACACAACCAGATCTGTATTGCGCTCAATCTTGTGTTTTATCAAACGCTGGTAGTATAGTTCCAACCCCTTAATCAGTTTTTCCCGTTTAGTATGGTTACTTGTTTCCATGTTTTAGTTTTTTCATGCGTTCAAATATATAACTATTTTCAACTCTTGCAATTGTTTTATAATTTCCTTCTGCTATTAATTCCAAATTAGGATTTGAATTATTTGTAATCATCCAGTAATCGGAAACAGGGATATATAGATCAAACAAATTCTTTATTCCTGAGAAATATCTCCTTCGAATAACTTCTTCCGGTATATTATGTCCCCCTTCTGCTACACGAGTCTTAACTCTCTCAATTGCAAGGCCAATAGAGTCCAGCCAGAAGAATAGTAGTGTAACCTCATATCCATTTTCTTTTGCTTGTTCTATCGTATGTAAATAACTCTTGGAGGATAATGTTGTTTCAAACGCAAAATCATGCTTCTTGGCAATAAATTCATCAATTCTTGACAACATAATCCTTCCAGCTTTTATAGCTGCCCTATCTGGATTGAATGGTGAAAGTCCCCTTGCTATTTCATCTGCATTAATAAATTCATCGCAGTCTAATATTTCCGGCAATACAGTAAAAGATGCAGTAGTCTTTCCTGCACCATTACATCCTGAAATTATATAAAGATTGGGCATGTTTATCTTTTTTTCTCAAAAATAAACTTTTTCATTAACATAAACTCCCAGTTTAAAATTGCAAAAAACTGCATGGAAATTCATTCGAGCCATTCATGGCTAAAAATAACGTACCGGGAAACTATTGAAAAGCAACAAAAAAAAGGAGCAAGAGTATAAGCTATTGCTCACTACTCTTGCTCCCAACTGATTTCGGTAGTCCGTAGGGGATTCGAACCCCTGTTACCAGGATGAAAACCTGGCGTCCTGACCTGGCTAGACGAACGGACCATTAAGAACTTTTTGCTAAAAGCGAGTGCAAATGTAAAACATGTTTTTTAATTGTACAACACTTTTCAATCTTTTTTTGTAATTTTTTTTTGGCTGCAAACAAACACCTCTTATTCAAAAGTAAAGGTAAGCCAAAACATCTTGGAATTCAAACTTTTAACGCCTTGGGCATATAAGTTTTCTTCTTCTTTTAATAAATTCAATACACCATAAGCCATTTTTAATTCGGTTCCGAACTTAAAATAGTTAAGATAAAAATCGAATCCAACACCCAGCTCCACAGAGGCATCATGAGGCGTTAATTTGATAGGTGCGTCCGTTGAGTTTTGTTTATCTGACTGCGATGCAAGGTCCAGGCTGTATCTGCCTCCGGCAGTAACATAGGCCCGTGTATTATGCAATCGTTTCGATTTATACTTGATAAAAATGGGGAAATCTATATAGGTAGACTCCACGACCTTCTCATCCGACACAATAGTGCTGTCACTAAAGCGCAGCTTATATTTCAACTTCCGTTCCCCAAAAGAAAGCGTAGGGACAAAGCGTAAATCCAGGTATTTATCCAATTTCATACTGGAGACAATGCCAATATTAAATCCCGGTTGCGGAACCGGCTCCAGCAGCATTACCGTATCAGATATATTGTTGGAACGCTCTACGGGTGTCACCCGGAAATCCATTGAATTAAACCCCAGCGTAAATCCGAAATGAAATTTCTGCTGATCATACCTCGGAAGATTTTTGGGATTTTGTCCAAAACCACTAAAACTTAATGCTATTAACACAGCTGCTATCAACAACCTTGTATTTCTTATCATAATGATCATCACAGATTTGTCATTCCTAACGGAAATTCAAAAGTAATATTTTAAAATGCAATAAAATATATAAATCACTTACCTTCTTGTGCTTCAATTTGCCGCAATGCTTTATCAATTACATCAAAAACATAATGGTCTTTGGGCAATGATTCCCTGAAATTCTCTCTTGCCATAAGCAGGTTTTCTTTAGCTTTCTGCATATTTTCAGGCATATAAGCTTTTGCCACAGCAAAATAAATATTCCCTTTAACATCATCTCTGTTATACCTTTCCAGTTCCTGACGCATTAATTGCAAATAACGTTGCCTGCTATCATTTTTTTCATAAACATTTCTGAGTTCATCAGGCACATTGGGATTAGCAGGTTCCAGTGCAAAGATTTCCTTTGCCAGGGAATCGGCTTGAGAATGCTTACCTTCAATAAAAAAGGCTTCCAGGAGATTATGCAATGTATTAAAATTTTCCGGTGAAAAACGCAGACTTTTTCTCAGATAAACTTTTGCCTTATCAGTCCGGCCAAGTTCCATCAGCGATATACCGGCCATGCGGGCTGCATCTGCTTTTCTTATAGAGTCTTGATAAATTTCTAAAGCACGGTTTGCCGATATCAGCGAATGACTAAACTGATTTCTTTGCAAATAAGCATACGCCAGGTTATAGTGTGCCTCGGCAAAAGAATCATTTTTCCGTATACTTTTTTTAAAATTGCTAATAGCATTGGCATATTCCTTATTTATTAACTGGCAAAAAGCTCTCATATAATATGTTTTAAAGTGCGAGTCTCCTGAGCTAATGGCTAAGCGGGAATACTTATTAACCGTATCAAGCGGAGCTTTCCTGTTTTCAGGAACATCACGATAGTTAAGATACACACTAAACCAATAGTTGGCCATATTCCTGTAGAGTCTGAAGTCACTGCCTTTCTTTTGTATTAACCGGCGAGTGAGTGAGTCCGCATCAAACACATGCATTTTAAAATTGCCTGCCTTACCCCGGTAATCCATAACGGATTCATCCTCTTCCAGGTCTTTCAGGGCAAACATGACATGATTAATTGATGTTACAAAATAGTTCGTAAGCAAGTCTGTTTTCTTACTCAGAATCTGAACATTTTCATTTTTGGGGTCTTCTTTGTCCAGGAGCCGAAAGGCGGTTTCATACTTTTTTTGTTCTATCAATTGATCGGCAGAATCGATAACCGCCGGATTTTGTGAAAATCCTCCCTGAGATATCAAAACCATAAAAACAGTTAAAAGAAAAAATGTACGCATAGAGCCTCTATTTATTGAAATCGACGTTTGAATAATTTTCGTTTGTTTTCTTTTGTTTTTTCCTGTTTCGGCGAAAAAATCCGGTTCCTCCATATAATATAAAACCCGGCCATAAGCCAAATGCCATCCTGCGGATCAATTAACCCGGCGATATCCTCAAAAAACAATTGCAGATGTGTTGCATTAAAAATATGCGGGAGATAGGCTAATGCAGTATAAAAATCTTTTTGCTGTGATAATCCGAGCCAGTGCGGCAATACGGAATGAAAATGAGTGAAGATCAGATATTTTCCCAATATCAGACTCAGAACAAACGCAAGCCAGCCGGCAAAGACCAACAGATCACGATTTTTGCCGCCAGCAAATAACCGGATCAAATAGCTGATCAGCAATGGCGCAATAAGTGTTAACAGACGAAACTGACGGGAAGACCCGATAGCTGCTGTTCCCCAAAGCAAGGCGCCGGTTACGGCAAACAAAATCAGCAATGCCGTAAAAACAATATATTTCTTGCTGCCAAACTTTTCAACGGTATGAGCAAGATAACGATCTAATTTTCCCGGAATACTTTCCATTTTATGCTTGTACTTATAATTTTACGGGGCTAATCTAATAACTTTCCAGCGGTTGCTTTCCCATACATACCGGATACGATCATGCAAACGCCCCGGTCTTCCCTGCCAGAATTCCATCATCCGCGGAATGACAATATATCCACCCCAAAATTCAGGCCGGGTAACCTCTTTCCCTTTAAACTTTTCTTTGGTCTTTTCTGCAAGATGCTCCAGTTCTTCACGGCTTTCTATTTCCTTACTTTGTGGTGACGTCCATGCACCGATGCGGCTTTCGTATGGTCGACCTGCAAAATAGGCATCCGATTCATGGCTGTCAATTTTGTAAGCATCTCCTTCAATGCGAACCTGTCGTTCCAGTTCATGCCAGAGAAATACCAATGAACAAGCGGGATTAGCTTCAAGCTCCCGGGCTTTGTCACTCTTATAATTGGTGAAAAACACAAACCCATCTTCCCGGATCTCCTTTAATAAAACAACCCTCGCCGCAGGTTGCCCCATTTCATTGACTGTACTTAATACCATGGCATTGGGTTCATAAACCTGACTCTTCAGGGCTTCATCAAACCATTGTTGAAACTGATCAACCGGAGCGGATTGAACATCCGTTTTATTTAAGCTCGCTTTGCTGTAGTTTATGCGGAGATCGTAAAGATTTGATTTTGGTTTATCCATAGTCATAAAGTTGTACCCATAAAGTGCATTTATTCAATAAAAAAACCTCTTGCATTAGTACTTTTATAATGCTTCTTTCCGGCAGGTTTCAAAAACATGTGCTTTTATAATAAGCGTAATGCTTCCCGGAGTAGTTTTTCTTTATTAACAGGAACAACTCCTACATGTTCACAGACCAATCCTCCGGCAAGATTTGAAATGGCCGCAATATCCCTTATTTCAAGGTTTTGAGCCAGACAAAGTGCTAAAGTTCCGATAACCGTATCTCCGGCACCGGACACATCGGCAATAGAGCGGTAATGTGCCGGCAGGCGAATGATCTCCGTTCCGTCACTAATCATAACTCCTTTGTCCGAAAGGGTAACCATAACCAATTCATGTGTCTGCTGATCCTGAAGTTTAAATATGGCCTTTTCGATTTTGTCGAATGTATTTAGTTCATTGAGATTCAATCCTTCTTTTAACTCTTTCAGATTGGGTTTAAAGAGGGTAAGGTTTTTATAATTCAGGAAGTTTTTCTTTTTCGGATCAGCAACTACGGGTATTTTTGCTTTATCAGCCAAAGCAGTGATTTTGTCAATCACCTCAACGGTTATAAGCCCTTTATCGTAGTCCTCAAAAATAATTACGTCCGGATTGTGCTGATTGATCATCTTTTCGCAATTCTCCACAAAAAGCTTTTGTTCTTCAGTATTCAGATCGTAGGTAGTCTCTTCGTCCACGCGAAGCATTTGGGTATTATTACCTATAATCCGGAATTTGGTTGTTGTGCTGCGGTACTTACTGGTAATGATCCCATCATCTGTAATGTTTCGTTTTTCCAGAAGGCCCCGGAATTCATCACCGCGGGTATCTTTACCAATAATAGCGCAGGGGATGGGAGTAGCACCCAGGGCTTTCACATTTAAGGCTACATTTGCGGCACCCCCCAGACGGTTGGCCCGTTTATCAACAGAAACCACCGGAACGGGAGCTTCCGGAGAGATCCTTTCCACATGGCCCCACAAATAGGCATCAACCATAACATCACCGACAATCATCACTTTTTGTTGATTGAAGGTTTCAAATATTTTTTTATAATCCATGGATTATTACGATAATTTTTTTAACGCTTCTTTTATTCGTTCGGCTGCTTGCTGAATGCGATCGGTAGAGGTAGCATAACTAAACCGCACACAGTCCGGGTCACCGAATGCTTCACCGGGAACAAGTGCCACATGCGCCGTATCCAATAAGAACATACAAAGCTCTTTGGCGTTCTGAATTGTCCTTTTGCCGTCGCTTTTACCAAAATAGTCGCTGACATCAGGAAAAACATAAAACGCACCACCCGGTGTATTCGCCTTCATTCCGGGGATTTCTTTTAAAAGAGAAAGCAACAGATCACGTCTTTGCAAAAAGGCTTTCTTCATTTCCCTGAGCTCAACAATTTCTCCCGGGTCTTTCTCAAAGGCAACAATAGAAGCACGTTGTGCTATGGAATTCGTGCCACTGGTGATTTGTCCCTGCAACTTATTACAGGCAGATGCAATTTCCCCGGGAGCTGCAATAAAACCTATACGCCAGCCGGTCATGGCAAAACCTTTCGAAACACCATTAACAACAACAGTACGGTCTTTGATCTCACTAAATTCGGCAAACGAATAATGGGTGCCGTCAAAAATGATATGTTCGTATATTTCATCCGAAACAATATATACATGGGGATGCTTTTTTAATACCTCCACAAGTCCGCTCATCTCGTTTTTAGTATACACACTTCCTGTTGGATTGCCCGGCGAATTAATCATCAAAAGTTTAGTGTTTGACGTGATCGCCTCTTCCAGTTGTTCCGGTTTGATTTTAAAATCATTCTCAAGGGTTGCCTCCACATACACCGGTTTGCCTCCGGCAAGTTTAATAATTTCCCGGTACGAAACCCAGTAGGGAGCAGGTACCACGACTTCATCACCCGGATTGACCAGGCTTAGCACTGCATTTGCCAGTGAATGCTTTGCACCTGTGGATACCACAATCTGATTTTCTGTATAATCCAACTGGTTATCCCGCTTTAGCTTTTGCACAATCGCTTTTCGAAGTTCTGCAAATCCATTTACAGGTGTATAATGAGTATAATTTTGATCCATAGCTTCACGGGCAGCCTCCTTGATAAATTCGGGTGTATCAAAATCGGGTTCTCCTATACTCAAATTGATAACATCATGTCCTTTATCTGCAAGCTCACGACTCATGCGAGACATGGCAAGGGTTTCAGATTCTGACAGATTTAAAATCCGGTCTGCAATAATATCCATTGTTCTTTTTTTCGTTTGTGACAAATTGGTTTGTGACAAATTTAATTGGTTTACCCGAAAAAACCTATATCAGAGAGAAAAATTTATGAGGCTTTTTACTTATTGCCAGTAAAACCGATAATGAGTCCGGTCTAAAAACACTAAATGTATCACAGCCACTAAAAATCAGCTTTACCCCATCCCTAAAGGGAGGCTGATTTTCAGCGGCTTCATCCGCCTTTACCTTTGGCGGATTGGGGTAAAAAGCCGGTGAAAATCAAATGTGACCTTTTTAGACCGGACTCAATAATAATTCTTCAAACAATAGACTTCAATTGCTTAATAATTCAGATATTTGTACTTTTATAAGATTTAGCCTGCATCACTATAAAATCAAAAACAGAAAAGAATATAAAAAACATAGATTATGAACTGGGATATTATTCTTGCTGCCACCATACCGGCCGCTATCGTATTTGCCACAGCTTTTTTCCTGATGCGCGATTTCATGAAAAAACATGAAAGCATATTACGGGAGATACAACAAGATGAGCAACGAAAAATCGTGGCCCAAATGAAAACAGAAAACCAAAAAGTTGTTAATCCATTGCGCCTACAGGCGTATGAAAGAATCGTGTTATTTTTGGAACGCATATCACCCAACTCTTTATTGCTCCGGTCTGTGGAAGACGGTTTATCGGCAGCGCAAATGAGAAGCAAATTGATCAATTCTATCCGGGATGAATATGAACATAACCTTTCCCAACAAGTATACATATCCGTTGAAACATGGGAAATTGTCAAAAATGCAAAAGAGGAACTTGTGAAGCTGATCAATACGGCTTATGGTGAACTAGATAAGGAAGCAACAGCTAACGATATGGCAACAAAAATCATAGAGTTTTCCGTGCAAAAAGGTAATACACCTGTAGAAAATGCTTTACGTGCCGTAAAACATGAGATCCAAAAATTATTTTAGTGTTTCCGGCTCCGGCATACCAACACTAAAAACACACACAAGCTGATATTCAGCTTTGCCAAAAAACTAAAAAGTCCGGCTTCAAAAAAGACGCCGGACTTTTTAATCTTTTTGCTTACCTCATTTACACCATGTTATTCATATACAAGTCCATATTTTTGAACAGTTTCTCAAAGTTTAAGGGCTTGCTGACATAATTATCGCATCCTGCATCCATTGCAGACTGTTTGTCATTATCAATTACAAAAGCTGTTTGAGCAATAATAGGAACGTCCGGGTTCTTTGCTTTAATTTCACGAGTGGCATCCAGACCATCCATCACCGGCATTTTGATATCCATCAAAATCAAATCGATATCGGGATTTTGCTCAAAGATTTCCACAGCCTCTTTTCCGTTTTCAGCATGTAATACAGTAGCTTTTGTGCTTTGTAGAGCTTCTTCTATTAAAAGATAATTTGATTCCACATCTTCAGCAATTAATATTTTTTTGTCTTTCCAGTCAAAAGCATTTTGTAAGGATTCCACCTCTTCAGCAGAATCGTCATGCATATCCTTTTCCTGTCTTTGCTCCGGTTTATTGTATGGCAACACGATTTCGAATCGAATTCCCTTATCGCGATTTGTGATGATTGACATCTCTCCGTCCATCATCTCCACGAGTGTTTGTAAAACCATAAAGTCAACACTTTCCAGCTTCAGATCATCGGTAGAGGATTTCAGGTAAAGCTCAGGCTCTTTTAAAAAGGCATCTATCTCTTCTTTCGAGTATAATGTGCCATTATCCTCCACATAAAATAATATACCTGACTTGCCTTCATCCAACAATTTATAGCCAAATTCGATTTCATCTCCATCCGTACAGTTTGCCAAAGAGTTTCCGATCAATTGAGCAAGAATCTGCCTTAACCGGCTACAGTCTGCATGTATTGCAAAGTCTTCCTTTTCCGTATCCTGATGCAAATACAACTCAACATAAGCTTTTGAATATACCTTCTTCTGCTGGGAAAAGTAGGAATAGATATCATCCATTAAATAATTCACAAAACAAGGTTCAGCCTGTACATTAATATCATCCAGTGACATGACAGCCATATTCAGACTTTCAGACACCAGGCGATCTAACTTTTCCGTGCTCTTTTCAATTTGTTCATAAAAAGATGCGCGTTTTTCCGGATCATGACCTTCTTCAGTCATCAGCTTTGAAAACCCGGTAATGTTGTTCATCTGTGTGCGGATATTTTGCAAGACATACGAGAGGTAAGACTCACGTAATTTATTGAACCGGTCAGCTTTCCATAATCTAATTTCCAGTTCTTTCTTTGTCATCTTCGAGGTTTGAAACGTTTGTTTTTTCATAGTTTTTGGAAAATTATTTTGCACTAATTTACGAAATTTTCACCCCGATATGCAAATTTTTCAACTAACGCGTTCGAAACTCGCCCATAACACATTGACATTCTTGATTATAAATAATATTACGGAGCATTATGGAATTTATTTTTATCCATCTGGCTAAGAATAGTTTTGGTGGAGAAAGAATGGTGGAGATTGGTGGAGATTGGTGGAGATTGATGGAGATTGATTGATGCAGATTGGTGGAGATTGATTAATGGAGATTGATGTAGATTGATGAAGATTGAATTAGCTTAAATTATATTATATTGAGATTGATAGATGGATATATTTTGATCTTCAGTGGGTTTCTGGATAAGCTTACTTTCTTGCGGAAAGCAGGAAGACATCTTCATTTCCCTGGTGAGAAAACAAACCAAGTGACTCACATTCAACGAACTACTGTTCAGCAAATTTTTCGGCATGAAAGGTTGAGCCCGGACTAAAAACACTAAATGTATCACAGCCGGTGAAAATCAAATGTGACCTTTTTAGACCGAACTCAAGGTTTAATACTTTATAACTTTCTGTCTTATGATCTGTTCTCCGGCCTCAAGCTCTAACCAATAAAACCCTTTGCTCAGGCCTTTTAAGCTAATATGAATTTCTGGAGAGGATATTTTATGCCATTTTTGTAAGAGGGCACCCTCCGGGTTATAAAGTCTGACAATAAGTTTTTTATTCAAAAACCGCGATGGTCTGATCCATAAATTCTCCTTTGCAGGATTAGGGTAAATGACCCATTGTTTTTTGTGGTTTTCCTGAACACCAACCCCATCGTATATAACTGTTCGATATGCTTTTGCCTCACACCCATTGGTATCCGTAACTTCAACCCAATAGGTATGGCTTCCCAGGCTTAACTGAGCACCATATACGGATAATGTCTGTGAGGTATCTCCCGTATTCCACTCATAATGTTCGAACCCGGCACCGGGATCCAATACCAGTGTATCATTTCCGGTAATTGTCGTGTCCGGGCCCAATTGTATTTTAGGATTAGAGTAAATGATAACTGGTTTATGAATACTGTCCCACATTCCTTCATGAAGTGCTTTCACCCAAACATTATAAACTCCGGGTTCGGGATAGGTATAAGCCGCATTGATGTTCGTGGAAGTATCGGAGCCTTGCGCCAAAGTATCGCCAAAATGCCACTCAGCTTTTGATACGCTGTCAGTAAACGAAAACAAAGTAGGAGGCCCTGTCTGATTTCCTTCGATAGCGCAATTTTGTGTGTATTCAAAATCCACGGGCTTTTTAAGCCAGGAGGCACAAAACACCGGAAACTGGGAATATTCGGATTGATTCAATGACGGATCGATCATAAAGTTTTGTTCCTGCCAGTTGCAGCTTATGCCGCTAGAGTCGGGGTACTCTACAGAATTTAAATACAAACCCGAATTATAATTCGATGAAGGATTATATATTTTTCCATTAGCAGTAACATCAATAATCCCTTTATTATAAGACCCATAAGGATGAATATAGTTTTTCAGAACAACCCTTGAATTCACAAAATCCTGCTGGTTATTAGCATGCAGATCATATTGATAAAACCGTTTATCATAACTGTCTCCATGATATACATAAGCAAAACGACTCCCGGGCGAAAAAGCAATATTATACGGATTCCCGACCTGATTGGCCTGGTCATAACAAGGCACATAACGAACATCTGTATCGCTTACTTTTCCTGAGGAAGCATCAAAATTCAAAAGTTGCAGTGTGTCTATTCCAAGCCTTGTATTCTGATTATCCATGTTATCGGAAAGCCATTTTCCGTCGGGGCTAAATTTTAAATGCCCCCAATAGACATAATTAAAAATATCAGGTAACAATCCGGCGTTCGAAAAAACCGTATCAACACCCCCGCCCGGTTTAATGCGGAAAGAAATAAATTTACGTGACGCGACTTTTTTGCCCACGAGCCAGTAATCTCTTCCATTTGCATGCTTGGTAAGAGCAAGTCCTCTTAAAAATCCATAATTCGCAAATTTTTGTCCGGATGTAACAAGACTACCCTGCCCATTATTAGCTGAAATATCCACCTGAGAATAATACAAGCTATCCGGACTACTGGAATGAGGATATAATGAAAAGACATTGATCAAATCCGGGTTGTTGGGTTCAGGAATGGCCACATTCCAGAGACCTGCCGGCAAGGGGACCGAATCAATGAGTTGATAATTGCCGTTCCAGAATCGACGTCCGTCAGAAAACAATTTTAGATTACCATCTTTATCTGAATATACCGCAAACCGGAAATTATCACCCGTATGGATATTATTTAGCGTTGTATCTATCCGGGGATAGACAGAGTCAAATTTAAAATGATAGATCGGTGAATTATGATTACTGGAAACAAATGTTCCAAACATAACATTATCAGCATGACCATAATTATTTACAGTCTGTGCAACAACACTGCGGAAACTGAAAACGATTATGAAAAGAAGTAAAAAAATTAACCGGTGGTTTTTTGTTTTTCTCGCAAAATGTATTCCTGCAGACCTGCAGGAGGAAAGTAAAGAATAATTCATAAACCCTGGTATTTAGATATCCATGTAAAGATAATAAATATTTTGCAGAATAGGATGGTTTTCACCCCACAAAGTTTAAATCAATAAAAATTTAAACCAGCTTGTTTTTTTATTGTTACAGATATATGAGCAATTCATTAATCAACAGCAAAAGTCCTTATTTGCTTCAGCATGCAGACAATCCTGTAAACTGGCGTTCCTGGAGCGAAGATATTTTTCAAGAAGCGAAACGCGATAACAAAATGCTATTCATCAGCATTGGCTATGCCGCCTGCCACTGGTGCCATGTCATGGAGCGTGAATCCTTTATGAACGAAGAGATCGCAGACATCCTCAACGACTATTTCATTCCGGTAAAGGTAGACCGGGAAGAACGCCCTGATGTAGACCAAATTTACATGAATGCCGTGCAGTTAATTAACAGACAAGGCGGTTGGCCGCTTTCATGTTTTGCCCTGCCGGACGGAACTCCCTTTTTCGGAGGCACATATTTTCCTCCGGGTGAATTTCAGGGGATCCTGCAAAGTCTTGCCGCAACCTGGCTTAAAGAAAAACAACGAATTTTGGATGCGGCAAAGCAAGTCAATGAAGGGCTTGTTAAAACAGACATTATCCTAAGCAACAATAAAAAGGATACTCCTACAGAAGACTTTTTACATGAATATGTGAATAGTTGGACATTCCAGTTTGACTCCTATTGGGGCGGCAATACAGGAGCACCGAAATTTCCGCTTCCGGCTAGCCTTGATTTTTTGTTGAGCTACGGAGTAAACTTTAATAATAAAGAAGTTTTAGACCATGTAAAGCTTGAGCCTACTCCAAAAAGTAGGTTTTAAAATTTCGACTAAAAATACATAAAGCAATCCAGAAAGCAAAATCACTTGCATTTTGCTTAAAAATTCGTTTGACAGTTTTATAGAGCTCGAATATCGTTTGGAAAATGAT
>JAIPBW010000020.1 GCA_021738505.1 Bacteroidales bacterium
TAAACTAAAGGACAAAAATGAAATAAACTAATGTGTATTTTTAAAACAAAATAATGTATAATTTTGGTCAAGAAATTACAGCTATTTTACCTGGCACAATATGCCCGGTATGAGTGGCACAATATGGCCGGTATATCCAATAAACAACTGAAAAAAAATAACATAATAATATAAATCATTTTGTTTTGTAACAATCATTGACTATATTTGTTACAAATAGGAACAGGATTTGTACGGTTATCATTAAGTAAAGATTAGAAAGTCTATTGAAAGGATTTCCGGTGAACGGAAATTTAAATTGTAACAAAATATATTTTATAGTGACATTAAATTCACTGAAATTAATGTCAAATATTCCTTACATTTGTTACAAAATATATGTTTTATATTATGAATAGCACGAAAGATAATAATACTGATAAAGTGAAAAAGGCGCAACAGGGTACTGTTTTTTTTACAGAAGATTTCAGGAATCTGGGTACGGATGAAGCCATTAGAATCGCTCACTACTCTCGCTTTTTCTCTTCGTCTCTTCGTCTCTTCGTTCTCTTTGTCTCTTCGTTCGCTTATCCCGATAGCTATCGGGACGCTCTATCGCATCAACGCTATCTGATTTGTTGCATAGTCAACTTTACTAAGAAAGAGAATTATCACTTGTTGATCCCATCTGTCAGTAAGATATTCAAGAATATCTCCTAAATCTTTTTCAGCTAATGGTGACCAAATTATTTCTCTATGCATTGTACTTATTCTTGTATTTCTGCATTACATCATTATGAGAAATTCCCTGGTTCTTCTCAAGCTGGTTGATGCTGTCAACAATTCCTTTTTGTTGTTCAACAGTCAAATTACTCCATTCGTCTAAATCGTTTTTACTATTCAAATAGTTTAACAATACTCCATAAGCCTCTTCTAAATCATCTTTATCAAGACTATCTATATGCCTGAATAATTTCAATTTCAATTCTGCTATATTCATAAGTCTAAAATTTCCAAAATATTGATAATGTCATTACTATGTTTTCTTGCTTTATCTCTTACTGTCATTTGCTTCGCGTCATTTTGCTTTACTATATTCTAAGTCATTTACTTCAGGGCTTTCTGAGACGGTTAATAGAAGTATAGAAAATGACCATCAATGACCATCAATGACAACCAATGACAACCAATGACTACCAATGACAACCAATGACCATCAATGACAACAAATGACTTCTAATGACTTCTAATGACAATAAATGTCCTTGTTTTCTTTGCATTATCCCACTCGTCCAGCCCTTTAATCATTCTCCTGTGTGTCGAAAAAATTGTCGCCATGGAGGTTTTATA
Source organism: Bacteroidales bacterium (assembly GCA_021738505.1). Taxonomy (GTDB): domain Bacteria; phylum Bacteroidota; class Bacteroidia; order Bacteroidales; family PWNQ01; genus PWNQ01. The sequence continues at coordinate 1,330 of JAIPBW010000020.1, forward strand.
ATTTCACCAGTTTTCACAAAGATAAAGGATACTCTAAATAATAACAAATCATTTATTTAAATGTTGATTATTGAATTCATTCTCCGCTCAGCGATCACGCACAGCACTCCGCCTTACAAGAAAAGTTAGTTTAGCGAAAATAAACGAAAGCCTTATTTAAGAAAATTAATTACTTCTTTATCAAATTTTTCAGGAACCACTAAGTTGGACGGATCGCTTCCTCCTTTAAGCACTTTCAACTTCGAGTCCTTAATTGCTTCATCCGTTTTTTTAGCCATTCTTAAAGCAAACTTTCCAAATCCATCTCCAACTAAAACTAAGACAGGATTTTTTACTTTATCTAATTGTTTGGTGATGTTAAACCTGTTGAGTGCTTTCCTTGCATTTAATAGTTGTTTTTTATCAATACGAGCAAAGGACTTTTTAAAATAGTTTCGTACTTCAGCTTTTCCATCGCCTTTGTAAGCAGAGTCAAGTGATTTGCTTAATAATGATGGGACTATTTTTATCGTCAGCCATTGCATCCAACCGGCCAATTTTTCAGTAAGAGACGAGACCTCACTGAAACTATCTGTAATTACCAATTTTGAGGTCTTTTCAGGATAGTCACAAGCAAATTGTTGAGCAATAACACCTCCCATACTCACTCCAACAATATTTGCTGTTTTGATTTCAAGGTGGTCCAACAATTCACAAATATCCCTTGCACAATCTCTGATACGGAAAGCATTTACTTTTGAGCTACTTCCATGACCTCGCATGTCAGGTACAATTAAGAAAAATCCTTTTTTGGGGTAGTTTTCAATTTGCGGTTTCCACATTTCATGATCCGCCCCCAGTCCATGAATTAAGACAGTGGGCTTATTTGTCTTTTCTCCATATGTGATGAAGTGTAATTCAACTTCATCAGATGTTTCAAAATGCATAATAAATTCCAGTTTTTATCATTACGTGCAACAAATTTATTTAAGAATTGCAATTTTTTAAACTTTACGAGTACAATTTATTTAAAATGATCAAGAAGAATGGCTGAAAAAACCAGTTGGACGAAGCCTGGAATTAGGCTATGGGTTTCCACAGGGGGTATCTAAAGTTATTTCACCGCTAAGCCGAATTTGTAATTCGGCTTCTTATAATATTTCATTAAATCAGTATTGGTAAAACGGATCTATAATCTGTCTTTTACAGTGCGGCCATTAAGGAGAGGAGCGAAATTACAAATTTCGCTCAGCGTTTTCGCACAGCATTTCGCCTTTCTCAAGGAAAATTCGTTTGGCGGCATAAAGGTTATTTTCATTGCCTGACTCCGGAGCCGCCGAAAACATAAAAAGAGCAGAAGTCCCTATTGCTCACTACTCTCGCTTTTTCTCTTCGTCTCTTCGTTCTCTTCGTCTCTTTGTTCGCTTATCCCGATAGCTATCGGGACGCTCTATCGCATCAACGCTAAGCCTGATATTAATCTGTCTTTGACAATGCGGCTATTAAAGGATGAGGAGCGAAATTACAAATTTCGCTCAGCGTTTTCGCACAGCATTTCGCCTTGCAGGGAGAGTTAGTTTAGAGGAGTTTCCGCGCCGGAAAGATGTCGCCGAAAACAAAAAAAAGAGCAGAAGCTCCTATTGCTCACTACTCTTCCTCAATACTGTTTTTCACGGCTAAGCCGAATTTGCAATTCGGCTTCTTATAATATTTCATTAACTCCAGCATTGCTAAGCCTGATATTAATCTATCTTTGACAGTGCGGCTATTAACGAAGAGGAGCGAAATTACAAATTTCGCTCAGCGTTTTCGCGCAGCATTTCGCCTTTCAGGGAGAGTTAGTTTAGTGGATTTTCCGCGCCGGAAAGATGTCGCCGAAAACAAAAAAAAGAGCAGAAGCTCCTATTGCTCACTACTCTTCCTCAATACTGTTTTGTGGAGCTGCCGGGAATCGAACCCGGGTCCAGGCAAGCAGCCAAAAGGCTTTCTACATGCTTAGTCTTTGCTTCGATTGTCGGGAAATCACTGGTGAAAGACCAACCGATGACTTCCGTATTCCCTGAATTTCGCTGCAGGGGCGGGAAAAACCCTGCAACTATCTCACCTTTTTATGGTGCTCCGGTCGGGCTACCGGTAAGAGTGGTCGCCCGGGGAACAAATGGTTACGCAATCTTCTTGATTACGCGGCCATTGAATATTCGTAATCGTTGCCATTTATAGGCTGTTGAGAATTGAGATTTACGAGCCAATTACTCAATGCTCGGCATGCTTACATTTCAACTCGACTTGCTGTCAAATCCATGTCAGCCCCATAATGTTTAAGAACAGGTGCAAAAGTACAATTCTTTTGCGAACTGTAATACTGCAAAAATCAGACCAAAAAATTGTCACAGGATTGTTATCTATACCGCTAAAACCATGATTTAAGAGAGGTTTTGTGTTTCATAAACAACGATATCCGTTTACATAATATTGTCGGATAAGGTGCCACTAATGCGGTAAATATCGATTTGGAGTGTTCTCAGATTATATTCCAGTTCATTGATTTTGTTTTGTATTTGCAGGTGGGCCAGTTGGGTTTGGCGGAATTCGTATCCGTTGATGGCTCCCTGTTCAAATTGCTGCCGGGCAATGGCTAACGATTTTCCGGATGACTTTTGGTTCTCCATTAAAAGACGGTATTGTTCCCGCATGGAATTATACTGAGTTACAAGCTGTGCTAAAACAGCCGTTATGGATGCCCTTTTGTCATCAATCGCTACACGGGTATTTTGTTTTTGTAGTTGTGCATTTTCGATGGCGGTATTCTTTTTCCCGCCGTCATAGAGGTTAAACCTTACCTGAATGCCAAAATTACTGCCATGGCTTTGCGAGGATTCCAGCAGTCCCAACTCGCTTTCTTGTTCCGAGTATGAATAATTTCCATATACGCTCACTTGCGGATAGCGGCTGGCTTTTTCCATTTTGTAATTTGCCTCGGCTATCATTTCTTCAAGCTTTGAGCGCTCGAGATCCTGGCTGTTCTCCATAGCTGTTTCAATTAGCTGTTCCAGACCGGGAAGCTCTTCCGGTGCAAAAGTCTCTTCCACCGGAGACAAAGGATTCAGCGGGTCTTTGTTGATGATCCTGTTTAGTTGTATTTGCTTGGTTTGTATGGTCATTTGCTGATTGAGTACAATATTGCTGTCATTGTTATAATCTACTTTAGCCTGATGATAGAACAAGGCATTGCCTTTGCCCAGATTTTGTTTTTGTTTTTCCAGATTTAAGCGGTATGCCGAAATATTAAGCGATTGCTGATGAACCTCAAGTTGTTTCCTGGCTTTTATCAGGGAGTAATAGATATTGGCCAGATCGGCAATAGTCTGCTCCACAAAGTATTTGGTTTCCATTTTTCCCAGTTCGGCCAGGCTTTCCAGTTGGTCTTTTTTAGCGAACATTCTGAAGCCATCGAACAAGGTCCAGTTCAACTCTGCTGTTGCGTTAAACTGATTGCTTTGCACATTATTTCCTTTCCGGATTTGACCGGTATATAAATTGGACTCTGAGGTTTCAATGTTCCAATTTTGGTCTGAGTAGATATCAAAAGCCGGAAAAAAACCAGCATTTCCCAATGTGTTTCTGTTTTCGGCTATCTCTTCCTGGTTCTTTGTTATTTGAATCTGGTAATTTTCTTCCAGTGCCAGTTGCACTAACTCCTGCAGGTTATAATCGTTTTGTGCCATACCCTGAAAAGACATGGCCAGGAGTGACAGCATCAGCAGTTTGTATTTATTCATTTTCTTGAACCTCATATTTTTTAGATTTACCGGAAATAAACGTATATAAAGCGGGGATTACAAACAGGGTAAGTATCAGCGCAAACAACAGTCCGCCGATAATAGCGATACCCAGGGGCATGCGGCTGTTGGCAGCTTCGCCAAACGAAATGGCCAGGGGCATGGCTCCTAAAGCTGTCGCTAAGCTGGTCATTAATATCGGGCGAACGCGGTCGCTGGCTGCATTAATAGCTGCTTCTGTTCTGCTTTGGCCTTCCTGTCTTTTTTGATTGGCAAATTCTACCAAAAGGATACCATTTTTAGTAACGATGCCGATGAGCACGATCATACCGATCTGGCTGAAGATATTTAACGTAAGTCCGAATGCCCATAGCGAAAGCAAAGCACCGGCAAGAGCCAGCGGGACAGTCAGCATGATCACCAGCGGGTCGCGGAAGCTTTCGAATTGGCCCGAGAGCGTCAAAAATATCAATACTAAGGCAAAGATAAACACAAGCAAAAGGTTACCGGAGCTTTCCGCTAAATCGGCTGAACTTCCCGTTAAGGCTGTCTGGAAGCTTTCGTCCAGGGTCTCTTCTGCTATTTGATCCATAGCATCAAGGGATGCCCCCAGACTATAACCTGATGCCGGCGTTGCCGATATGGTGGCGGAGGAAAACCTGTTGAAACGCAGCAGCTGCGGAGGCATACTTTCTTCATGATAAGAAGCCAGGTTGTCCAGGGAAACCATTTCTCCCGCATTATTTCTGACATAAATACCGGCCAGGTCTTCCGGTTGGTTACGGAACTTTCTTTCAGCCTCGGTAACCACAAAATATTGCTTTCCGTTTTTGATAAAGTAACCCACACGTTGTTCGCTGTAAAAGGTTTGCAGGGTTTCCGCGATATCCCTGACGCTAATGCCCATATCTTTTGCTCTGTCGCGGTTGATGTCAATAATTAACTCCGGTTTATTAAACTGCAGATCGGTTTCTACCATGCTAAGCGCCGGATGCTCGCGTGCTGCTTTCATAAATTTAGGCAGATATTCCTCCAGCTTATCCAGATCGGTTGCCTGCAGGACATATTGCACCGGCTGGCCACGTCCGCCGCCGGCGCTTTCAATTGTAGGGCTTTGCATTACAATCGTCTGAGCCAGGTTATATTCTTTTAGCATCTCTTGTAGCTCTTGGGCCAGTTCCATTTGGGATTTTTCCCTTTCATCGGGCGGGGAGAGCATCAGTCGTATAAAACCTGAATTTGCAGAAACCGAGGAGCCGAAGCGGGGAGAGGTTACCGAAAGCAGGTATTCTTTTTCCGGTAGGGTATCTACAAGTTGCACCAATTGGCTTTGATAATCATCCATCATTTCATAGGATGTTCCTTCGGGAGCATTAGAAATAATGCGTATGCTGCTTTTGTCATCCAGCGGTGCCAGTTCGGAGGGCAGATTAATCATCAATATCCAGATAATAGCTGCTGACAGGGCAATGACAGGAAATGCCAGCTGTTTCTTTTTCATAAATGACACCAGCCAACCCCGGTAACTTGTTAAAATGTAATCGAGCGGTTTTTGTATAAACCTCAGTCGCTTATTTTCCTGTTTGTATTGTGTTAATATCCGGGAGCTCATCATTACGGTGAGCGATAAGGAAATAAATGTGCTTATAATTACTGATCCGGCGATCACCATTGCAAATTCACGGAACAGCCTTCCTGTAAAGCCCTGCATAAAAAAGATGGGTAAAAACACACTGATCAGCGTTATGGTGGTGGCGATGATAGCAAAAAAGACCTGGCGCGAACCTTTAAAGGCAGCCTGAATCGGGTCCATTCCCTTTTCGATCTTACTGTAGATGTTTTCCATCATCACAATGGCATCATCCACAACCATTCCGGTTGCTAAAAGAAGGCCCAGTAAACTCAAAATATTAATGGAAAACCCGCTTGCATATAAAAAGGTAAAGCTGCCGATCAGTGAAATCGGGATCGTCAACACCGGAATTAAAGTAGTTCGTATGTTGCGAAGGAAAATAAATATGATGAACAGCACCAGGAAGAAGGCAATCAAAATAGTGTATTCCACATCATTGATAGAGCGCCGGATGCTGTCGGTTATATCCAATCCAATCCCTAACTCTATATCTTCGGGAATATCACCTTCGATCATTGCAATCTGCCGTTTGGCTTCATCCACAATATCAATATAGTTTGAACCCGGTTGAGGAACCAGAGCTACGCCAACCATGGGGATCCCTTTGTTTCCTCTTAACAATGATTTATTGTTGATAGCCGCCAGTTTGGCATGTCCGATGTCTTCCAGACGGATAAGGCGGTCGTCTTTTTTATCAATAATAAGATGATTAAATTCTTCCTCTGTGTTGATCCTGCCATAGGTTTGGATCGTAATGTACTTTTGTTCCCCTTCAATTTGTCCGGAGGGAAGCTCCAGGTTTTGTTCATTGAGTGCGTTGCGGACGTCAGAAGCTGTAACATTAAAGGCTTCCATACGCTGCGGGTCTAATTTCAGCCGCATGGCATATTTTTTCTCTCCCCACATGTAGGTTTGACTGACACCTTTGATGGTCTGTAGTCTTTCGGCAAAGATGTTATCCGCGATCTCGGTAAGCTCAAGCAAGCTTTTTTGCTGGCTTTGCAGGGTAACGGTAAAAATGGTTTGCGCATCCGCATCCGCTTTAGAAACCACAGGAGGGTCTGCATCCGGCGGGAGGGAGCGTACGGCCTGAGAAACTCTGTCCCGCACATCATTGGCGGCATTATTCAGATCCATGCTCAGATCAAATTCGGCACGGACTGTGCTCCGGCCGGTTGAACTGGAAGCTGTTATCTTTTTGATGCCGTTGACACGGTTGATTTGTTCTTCCAGCGGTTCGGTGATCTGCGACTCAATAATTTCTGCGTTGGCGCCCGGATAGTCTGTTCTTACGGTTATAATTGGCGGATCCACACTGGGATATTCCCGTACACCTAATGAGGTGAACGCTACAATGCCAAACAAAACAATGACAATAGCAAAAACGATCGTAAGTACCGGTCTTTTTATGCTTAATTCTGATAGTGTCATTGCTCTACTCCCGCTTTAATATCGTTAACGCGGATGGGGCTTCCGTCATTGATCATCATCAGTCCGCTGGTGATTACGGTGTCGCCGTCAGAAAGGCCGCTGAGGATTTCTACGCGGCGGGGCGTGCGTGCTCCTATAGTCACTTCTTGCCGCCGGGCTTTTCCGTTGTCAGCAATGTATATCACTTTAGTGTTCAACTCCGGTGTAACGGCAGTAGCCGGAATTAACAGGGTTTGGTCGTTTTGGGAGACATCTAAAAGAACATTAACAAAATTCCCGGGGGTAAATAAACGTTTTTTGTTGTCGAATGCGGCTCTTATTTCGGCACTGCGGGAGGAAGCGCTTATTTCAGGGTCGATGGAATAGATGCCGGCTTGTATGGAGTCTTTTTTGGAGGAACCGATAATGGTTACCTTCTGATCTTTTTCGACTAAATGACGGTCTTTAGCCGGAATGTCAAACGATACCTTTAGCCTGTCGTTTTGCACTAAACGTGTAATCAAATCTCCCTGCGACAGGTAAGCGCCCGGGCTAAAATCACGCATCCCGAGCTGTCCCCGGAACGGTGCTCTTATCCGGGAACGGTCAATATAAACTTCTAGTTCCTTTATCCGTGCTTTTAAACGGTTAACTTCTGATTCGCTTTGTTCAACCTCTTCCTGGCTTACACCTTCTACATCGATTAATTTCCGGTTCCGTTTAAGCCTGTTCTGAGCGGCGGCCAGTTCAGCTTCTACGCCTTGCTTTTGGGCTTTCCAGTGCCGGTTGTCAATTTCAACTAAAAGTTCACCTTTTTCAACTTGCTCTCCTTCACGAAAATCAATGTTAACAACATGACCGGCTACAGGAGTCCTGATATCAGTTTCTTCAAAAGCCAGAATGTTTCCTGTAAATTGTTTTTCTGTGGTGAAATTTTCAAACTTTGCCAGATAACCGCTTACCGGAGTTTTGTTTTGTCTGCTCGCATTTTGTTTTCCTGATGAGTTACAAGATGCCAGTGCGATAGCAAGGACGGTTATGTATAGAAATGTATAACGAAAGGAATGTTTGATCATAATAAATTTGCGTTCACATTATTAACTTTATAAAATAGCTGTTATTCCCGGGTTAGTTTTGACATAGTCAACGTTATAATTAACAAAGAATTTTGTATTTGGTTTACGAAATATTTTCCGATCACTTCAAAGAAATTTAATTAAAATTTGATTTGAAAGCAAAAATTTATATTTTTATCCTTTCAAACCCAAAAAAATATACTTATGAAGTATTTAAAATTTTTACTCTTAACCGTGTTTATAGGTTCAGCACTGATGTTTTTTTCATGCGACAAAGAAGAGGATGATAATAATCAACAAAGCTCAGGCCCTGATTATGAAATACTGATTTATGGCCGTCCGTCCTGTGGCAATTGTCAGGGGTTTAAAGATGATTGTGATGCTGAAGGCCTTGATTATACCTTTTATGATATTGACAACAATGACGATAAAAATGCGGAGATGTGGAACAAGCTGAATGAAGCCGGCATGGGAGGAGGAAATATAACATTGCCTATTGTTGATGTTAATATAGATGGGGAGGCGAATATGTTTGAAAACCCGGATATTGGAGAAGTATTGGATGCAATACCTTAAGCTGATTTTAAAACCAGGGTTTCCGTCCCTTTACCGGAAGCTGCTACGTAAAGGCTTCCAGTCCCCGGGCAATAGCGAGAGGGCAAGAAAACCCTTGTGATACCATTTTCAATTGCATCAAAACTTTCATTCGTGCATTCGTGGCCAAAAAAATGTAAAGCCACGAATGCACGAATTATTGACGAGTGGTATATAAAAGACGGGATATTGAAAAAAAATTAAATTTTAGAGAAAAAAATCATAAAAACATTTGTTTGTTAAATAAATAATTCTTTTCTTTGCAACCGCAAAACAAAGGGATATAATAAAACTTTGTTTTACAGTAAAAAACGGAAATTTCGGAACCTGATAAACGAAGGCGAATATAGGTTCCACATATAGTGCCTTGAGAATCACAACCCATGTAGGTTGGAGTGCTCTTCGTTTATCTTCTCTGAGATTTTTCCTTAAATGTAAAAAATATTAATTAGCTTTGCAGCCCTCTTAGGAGAGGTAACCAAAAGATTAATTAAATAAGCAAATATGCCAACAATTCAACAGCTTGTAAAAAAAGGTCGCAAGCAGATCGTAGAGAAAAGTAATTCTCCTGCTTTAGAGTCTTCCCCGCAACGGCGAGGAGTATGTGTTCGGGTATATACGACTACCCCGAAAAAACCGAATTCGGCAATGCGTAAGGTTGCGCGTGTTCGTCTGACCAACGGAAAAGAGGTGAACGCCTATATCGGCGGTGAAGGCCACAATCTGCAGGAGCACTCTATTGTGCTTATCCGGGGTGGCAGAGTAAAAGACCTGCCGGGTGTTCGTTATCATGTTGTTCGTGGAGCCCTGGATACTTCCGGTGTGGAAGACAGAGCTCAGCGCCGCTCGAAATACGGAACGAAGAAACCAAAGAAAAAGAAGTAATTAAAGATAATTCGTTGTTGCAATGAGAAAATCGAAAGCGAAAAAGAAAGTGATCCTTCCGGATCCCAAATATAAAGAGGTTATGGTGACTAAGTTTGTCAATAACCTGATGTTGCAAGGCAAAAAGTCTTTAGCCTTCCAGATTTTTTATGATGCTATGGAGATTGTGGATGAAAAGATGGAAGAAAGTGCCGTAGATATTTGGAAAAAAGCATTAAGTAACGTTACACCGAATGTTGAGGTTAAATCAAGACGTATCGGGGGAGCAACATTCCAAATTCCAACAGAGATACCTCCTTCAAGGAAGCAATCGATTGGGATGAAAAACCTGATTAAATTTTCCCGCAAGCGTCATGAGAAATCTATGGCAGAAAAGTTAGCGGGTGAAGTTATGGCTGCTTATAAAGAAGAAGGAGCTGCCTATAAAAGGAAAGAGGAAACACACCGTATGGCTGATGCCAATAAAGCATTCTCCCATTTTAAATTTTAATATTAATTAATATTTGGAAAGAGTTAACAGTTAAATGGAAGACAATAATAAACTAAATAAGACAAGAAACATCGGTATCATGGCCCACATTGATGCCGGGAAAACAACGACTACCGAGCGTATCTTGTATTATACCGGTAAAAGCCATAAAATTGGTGAGGTACATGATGGTGATGCCGTGATGGATTGGATGGAGCAGGAGCAGGAGCGTGGTATAACCATTACCTCAGCGGCGACTACAGTTTATTGGGATTACGAAAACAAAGATTATAAAGTAAATATTATTGATACTCCCGGACACGTTGATTTTACCGTAGAGGTAGAAAGATCATTGCGTGTGCTGGACGGAGCAATAGCATTATTTTGTGCTGTTAGTGGTGTGGAACCACAAAGTGAAACAGTTTGGCGCCAGGCCGACAAATATCACGTGCCACGCCTTAGCTTCGTTAATAAAATGGATCGTTCCGGCGCGGATTTCTTTAATGTCCTTGAAGATATGAAGGACAAGATAAAAGCAAATCCTATTCCCTTACAAATTCCCATTGGCCAGGAAGATTCATTTAAAGGTGTTGTTGATCTTATTGAAAATAAAGCCTACGAATGGGACGATACTTCTAAAGGCATGAAATATGTTGAAGTACCCATTCCTGACGAGTTAAAAGAAACAGCAGATAAATACAGAACCGAACTTATCGAAGGCGTTGCTGAAGAGAGTGATGAGCTGTTTGAAAAGTTTCTGGAAGACCCGGAGTCAATATCTAAAGATGAAATTATAGAAGCCATTCGCAAAGCTACCATTGATCTTCGTATCACCCCGGTACTTTGTGGTTCGGCCTTTAAAAATAAAGGAGTACAACGTTTGTTAGATGCTGTTATCCGGTATCTGCCAAGTCCGAAAGATGCTCCTCCTGTGGAAGGGATTAACCCGAAAACAGACGAAAGAGAAGAACGTAAGGCCATTGGAGATGATCGCATGGCAGCGTTAGCATTTAAGATTGCTACAGACCCTTATGTTGGACGTATTGCATTTTTCCGTATTTATTCCGGCGAATTGAAAGCCGGATCATACGTGCTGAATGCTTCTACAGGTAAAAAAGAAAGAATTTCCAGGATCCTTCAGATGCATGCAAACAAACGTAAACCACTTGATAGTATTCAGGCAGGTGATATTGCGGCAGCTGTTGGTTTCAAGACGATAAATACAGGGGATACCTTATGTGACGAAAAGCATCCGATCACCCTGGAGAACATGGAGTTTCCCGAACCCGTGGTTAGTGTGGCCGTAGAGCCCAAATCCCAGAAAGAACTGGATAAGCTGACTGCTTCATTGGCTAAATTGGCCGAAGAAGATCCTACATTTAAAGTAAGAACAGACGATGATACCGGCCAAACCATTATTAGTGGTATGGGCGAGCTTCACCTGGAAGTGTTAATCGATCGCCTGCAACGTGAATTTAAAGTAGAATGTAGCCAGGGCGAACCTCAGGTTACCTACAAAGAAGCCCTGCGAGGTGAAGTGAAACATCGTGAAGTATATAAGAAACAAACCGGTGGACGCGGTAAGTTTGCCGATATAGAATTTGAAATGAGCCCCTCTGAAGAAGTGGAGGAAGGAATCGAATTTATCAATAAGATCAAAGGTGGAAATATTCCAAAAGAGTTTATTCCTTCCGTGGAAACAGGGTTTAAGAATGCAATGTATAACGGGCCATTGGCAGGTTATGAATTACAGAACCTGAAAGTTGTCTTAAAAGATGGTTCATTTCACCCTGTAGACTCAGATCAGCTTGCTTTTGAGGTTTGTGCAAGACAAGGATTTAAAAATGCAGCCAAGAAACTGGATAAAGTCCTGTTGGAACCGATGATGAATCTGGAGGTTGTTACTCCGGAGGAATACATGGGGGACATCATCAGCGACTTAAACAGAAGGCGTGGTAGTTTAAATAATGTAACCGCAAAAGCGGGAACCCAAATTATAGATGCAAGTGTACCATTAGCAGAAATGTTTGGATATGTTACATCACTGAGGACAATCGCATCGGGAAGAGCTACTTCCAATATGGAATTCTCTCACTTTGCTGAATGCCCGAAAGAGGTAACAGAAAAAGTATTGAAAAAGGTACAAGGAATTGAAATTAATTAGGTCGAATATAAAACGAACGTAAGGTGAGTCAAAAGATCAGGATTAAGTTAAAGTCGTACGATTACAATCTTGTTGATAAATCAGCAGAAAAGATTGTAAAAACCGTAAAGTCAACCGGAGCAGTTGTAAGTGGACCCATTCCCTTACCAACCAACAAGAAAGTCTTTACTGTGTTACGTTCGACGTTTGTAAACAAAAAAGCGCGTGAGCAATTTGAGCTCAATTCATACAAGCGCTTGCTTGATATTTACAGCACTACATCAAAAACGATTGATGCTTTAATGAAATTAGAGCTGCCAAGTGGTGTAGAAGTGGAAATCAAAGTGTAGGTTACGTAAGACAGCTAAAAAATTAGAACAATGTCTGGATTAATAGGAAAAAAAATAGGAATGACAAGTTTGTTTGACGCGAATGGAAATAATATTCCATGTACCGTTATACAAGCAGGTCCATGTATAGTAACCCAGGTGAAGACCAAAGATACAGATGGGTATGACGCTATTCAACTGGCCTACGAGGATGTTTCGGAGAAGAATGTCTCAAAACCCTTAATGGGGCATTTTAATAAAGTGAAAACGACGCCCAAGCGCCAGGTAGCAGAATTTACCAGGTTTGAAGAGCCAAAGAAATTTGGTGAAGAGTTGGATGTTACTGTCTTTATTGAAGGTGAATTTGTGGATGTTGTCGGAAAGTCCAAAGGTAAAGGTTTTGGCGGCGTAATGCGTCGACATGGCTTTAGCGGAGTGGGAGACGCCACTCACGGTCAGAAAGACAGGTTACGAGCACCAGGATCTGTAGGTGCCTCTTCCGATCCATCACGCGTATTCAAAGGTATGCGTATGGCAGGTCGCACAGGACAAGACCGCGTGAAGATGATTAATCTTCAGGTTTTGAAAATTGACAAGGAAAATAATCTCTTAGTGGTGAAAGGAGCTGTTCCCGGAGCCAAAGGATCATACGTAATTGTGGAAAGATGGAGTTAGAAGTATATAACATTAAAGGCGAAAAAACGGCCAAAAAAGCAAATCTGGCCGATGACATTTTCAATATCGAGCCGAATGATCATGTCATTTATTTGGATGCAAAGCGGTCGTTAGCACATAAGCGGCAAGGAACGCATAGTTCCAAAGAACGCTCTCAGCTGAGCGGTAGCCGGCGAAAACTGCAACGCCAAAAAGGAACAGGTGGAGCCCGTAAAGGGGATATTAAATCACCGATTCTCAGAGGCGGAGCACGTGCTTTTGGACCACATCCTCATAAGTACAATGTGAAACTTAGCCGTAAGTTGAAAGTGCTGGCACGTAAATCTGCTTTAACCTATAAAATGAAAGAAGAGAAAATCACCGTTTTGGAAGATTTTAGCTTCGATAAGGTTAAAACAAAGCAGTACGCCGAAGTGCTTGAGAACCTTAACATGAAAGATAAAAAAACACTACTGGTAATCCATAACCAGGATAAGAATGTGTATCTGTCGATGCGGAATATTCCGGGTACCGACAGCATTCTTGCCAGCGAGCTGAATACCTATGATATTCTTAAAGCTCAGCATTTGTTGATTACCGAAAGTAGTATTGCCACTATAGAGGGCATTTTAAATAACAAAATCGCTAAAACTGAACAGTAATGGGTGTAATATTAAAGCCAATCATCACTGAGAAGATGACAGAAGTGAGCGAGAAGCTTAACAAGTTTGGCTTCATCGTAGAACGTGATGCATCCAAAGATCAGATTAAAAAGGAGGTTGAAGAACTTTATGACGTCAACGTCACTTCAATCAACACAATGGTCTATGGTGGTAAAAACAAATCACGTTACACCAAATCAGGAGTAATTTCAGGAAAGACAAAATCTTATAAAAAGGCTATTGTCTCGCTAGAAGAAGACGAAACAATAGATTTTTATAGCAATATTTAAATAACGACATGGCTGTAAAGAAATTTAAACCAACGACACCGGGTCAACGTTATAAACAAGTTTTACGCTTTGATGAGATCACAGCATCAAAGCCTGAAAAGAGTTTGGTTGAACCCTTGCATAAATCGGGAGGTCGTAACTCGAAAGGTCGGATGACCATGCGATACATTGGTGGTGGTCACAAGCGGAAATATCGCGTAATTGATTTCAAACGCGAGAAGGAGAATGTTCCAGCTACTGTCAAAACCATCGAATATGACCCCAACCGCACAGCAAACATTGCATTGGTTTCTTATTCCGATGGCGAGAAACGATATATTATTGCACCACACGGTTTGCAGATCGGTCAGGATATAATGTCCGGCAGTGATGCAAAACCGGAAATCGGCAATACCTTATACTTGCGTGATGTACCTTATGGTACGGTGATTCATAATATTGAATTGAAACCAGGACAGGGAGCCAAGATGACCAGAAGTGCCGGTTCTTATGCACAACTGATGTCGCGTGACGGAAAATATGCAATTGTAAAATTGCCTTCCGGCGAATCGCGTATGGTTCTGCAAACCTGTAAAGCAACAATAGGTATGGTATCTAATCAGGATCACGAACTGGAAGTCTCCGGTAAGGCGGGACGTGCCCGTTGGCAAGGAAGACGTCCACGTACGAATGCTGTGAGGATGAACCCTGTGGATCACCCCATGGGTGGTGGTGAAGGTCGTGCCTCCGGTGGTATTCCAAGATCAAGAAAAGGTGTACCGGCGAAAGGTTACAAGACCCGACACAAGAAAAAAGCCAGCAATAAGTACATCATTGAACGTAAAAAGAAATAAATAAACAAGTATCAATATGAGCCGTTCACTAAAAAAAGGACCATATATACATTATAAACTGGAACGTAAAGTTCTGGCGAATGCACAGGTGAAAAAGAAAAAGGTGATCAAAACATGGTCACGTGATTCCGTTATTTCTCCGGACTTTGTTAGCCAAACAATAGCTGTGCATAACGGAAATAAATTCATCCCTGTGTTTATTACTGAAAATATGGTTGGTCATAAATTGGGAGAATTTGCCCCGACACGTATCTACAGAGGGCATAGTGGTAACAAAAAATAATGGTTAGAAATGGGAGCTAGAAAACGTATTAGAGCAGAAAAACATAAAGAAGCGCGCAAGCAAAGATCTTACGCGATACTAAGGGATTGTCCAACCTCTCCCAGGAAAATGCGCAAAGTTGCCGACATGATCCGCGGGGAAGATGCTGAATTAGCATTAGCATGGTTGAAACAATCACCCCAGGATGCCGCCGGCAGATTACATAAACTGCTCTTATCTGCTATTGCCAATTGGCAAAATAAAAACGAAGGTGTTCGTCTGGAAGAAGCAAATTTATTTGTCAAATCCATCAATGTGGATTCGGGACGAATGTTGAAACGTGTTCAACCTGCTCCTATGGGTAGAGCCTATCGTGTTAGAAAACGCTCAAACCATGTTACTCTGGAAGTAGCCAGTAAGAATGAGGTGGAACAAGAGCAAGATATGGCTGATGTGAAGGAGCCGGAAACGAAAGAGAATACCGATAATAAATAATTGAGATATACATGGGACAGAAAATTAATCCAATAGGTAATCGATTAGGTATCATCCGTGGATGGGATTCCAACTGGTTTGGTGGGAATAACTATGAATCCAAGATCATTGAAGATGATAAGATCAGAAAATATCTGAATGCCCGTCTTTCCAAAGCAGGAATCGCACGCGTAATTATTGAGCGTACCTTGAAATTGGTTACAGTAACTATTCATACTGCCCGCCCGGGGATCATTATCGGGAAAGGGGGACAAGAAGTAGATAAGCTGAAAGAAGAGCTGAAGAAATTAACAGGCAAAGAAATACAAATCAATATTTCTGAAATCAAACGCCCCGAGCTGGATGCGGTTATTGTAAGTCAGACTATCGCTAAGCAGATTGAAGGACGTATTTCCTTCCGTCGTGCCATCAAAACATCCATAGCTTCAACTATGCGAATGGGCGCCGAAGGAATTAAGATACAAATTTCCGGTCGTGTGGGTGGAGCCGAGATGGCAAGGACCGAAACCTTTAAAGAAGGAAGGGTTCCGTTGCACACACTAAGAGCCAATATCGATTTTGCCCTTACTGAAGCTCACACTACTTATGGCCGTATAGGTGTCAAGGTATGGATCTTCAAAGGCGAGATCTATGGCAAGCCTGATTTAACACCGGATACAGCCGACAGTAAAAAAGCCGGTAAAGGTGGTGGAGGTGCTGCTGGTGCTCCGAAAAGAAAAAGAAGAAAGAAGAGAAGATAAGCAACTATTTTTGCGCTAATTTAAATTACTGGATAAAATGTTACAGCCAAAAAGGACAAAATATAGAAAGCAACAAAAAGGCCGCATGAAAGGCAATGCCAAAAAAGGCTATACAATTGCATTTGGGTCGTTTGCTTTAAAAGCGCTTGAAGAAACCTGGATCACCGGTCGCCAGATTGAGGCTGCCCGCCAGGCTATTACAAGAAGTATGAAACGTCAGGGGAAACTCTGGATCCGCATATTCCCGGATAAACCGGTGTCGAAAAAACCGGCCGAAGTTCGAATGGGTAAAGGAAAAGGAGCGCCGGAACTATTTGTTGCCCGCGTACAACCAGGACGTATTATTTTTGAAATCGATGGTGTCAATAAAAAGACTGCGCAAGAAGCCCTGAGGTTAGGTGCACAAAAATTGCCCATCAAGATGAAGTTTTTAATGCGTTACGATTATACGGATGAAACTCAATAGGGGATTTTTCGTTGAAAGGAAACCCGGAGGTGAATTCGATAGTAACGATAAATAATTAGAAGATGAAGCAAGCCAGTGAGAAGAATAACTCTGCATTGGTTAGTGTAATCGGACCGATAAAAACATAGACCGATGAAACAGGAAGAAATAAAAGAAATGTCCACGGAAGACTTGAAAGAACGATTGGAGGCTGAAGAAAAGCAGCTGGTTCGTCTCAAGTTGAATCATGCGGTTTCTCCATTGGAGAATCCCTTGAAGATACGTGAGTACCGCCGGATGATCGCCAGGATCAAAACGGAATTGGGAGCAAGAGAATTGAAAGTAGATAAACAAAAGTCTGAATCATAATATACGAAGCGATGGAAAGGAACCTTCGAAAAGAACGAGTTGGTGTTGTCGTCAGCGATAAAATGGATAAATCCATTATCGTACAAATCAACCTAAGACAGAAACACCCAATCTATGGTAAGTTTGTTAAGAAATCTAACAAATTTGTCGCCCATGATGAAAAAAATGAATCCGGTATTGGTGATACGGTGAAAATTATGGAGACACGACCTTTGAGTAAAAGAAAAAACTGGAGATTGGTTGAAATTATTGAAAGGGCTAAGTAATCATGATACAACAAGAAAGTAAAATTAGTGTAGCGGATAACAGTGGTGCGAAAACAGCCAAAGTTATACGTGTGTTGGGCGGAACAAAGAAGCGCTATGCCTCAATAGGAGATAAAGTTATTGTAACGGTAAAAAGTGCAATGCCGGGTGGTAATGTCAAAAAAGGCGAAGTTTCTACTGCAGTAGTGGTAAGAACAAGTAAGGAAATTCGTCGTTCTGATGGTTCCTATATTCGCTTTGATGAAAATGCCTGTGTGTTGATCAACCCAACAAACGAAATGAGAGGAACACGGATTTTCGGGCCTGTTGCCCGGGAACTGCGTGAAAAGAAATTTATGAAAATCGTTTCATTGGCACCAGAGGTGCTTTAAACATAAGATATTATGCAGCGCAAGTTACATATCAAAAAAGGCGATACCGTAAAAGTTATTGCTGGCGAAGATAGAGGCCAGACAGGTAAAGTACTGCAGTTGGAGGTGAAGAAAAACCGCGCCATCGTTGAAGGTGTTAACATGGTTTCCAAACATACCAAACCCAATGCAGAAAATACCCAGGGGGGTATCGTACAAAAAGAAGCTCCTGTTCATATATCAAACCTCATGTTTGTGGATAAACAGGGAAATGCAACCCGGGTAGGCAGAAAATTAGATGAAAACGGTCAACTGGTACGCTACTCAAAAAAAACAGGGGAGGTGATTAAGTAATGGAATACAAGCCAAGACTACAGGAAAAGTACAATAAGGAGATTCTACCTGCATTGATGAAAAAGTTTGAGTTTAAAAATGTAATGCAGGCTCCCAAAGTCGTGAAGATTACCATCAACCAGGGTGTTGGTGAAGGTATCACGGACAAAAAGATGGTGGATAATGCAGCTAAAGAGCTCACGCAAATCACCGGGCAGCACGCCGTTATTACCAAATCCAAAAAGGATATCTCAAACTTTAAGGTAAGAAAAGGTATGCCCATTGGTGTTCGCGTTACCATGCGCAGAGAAAAAATGTATGAGTTTTTAGATCGTTTAATCTCTGTTGCCATGCCACGTATTAAAGACTTTCAGGGGATTAATGATAAAGGCTTTGATGGAAGAGGAAATTATACCGTGGGGATTGAAGAGCAGATCATTTTTCCGGAAATCAGTCTGGAAGCCGTGCAAAAGCTTAAAGGTATGAGTATTACCTTTGTCACTTCAGCACAGAATGATGAAGAAGCTTATGAATTGTTAAAATTATTTGGTTTACCATTTAAAAATATGAACGCGTAATATGGCTAAAGAATCAATGAAAGCTCGCGAAATCAAACGCGAACGACTCGTAGCTAAATATGCAGAGAAAAGAGCTGCATTAAAAGCTGCCGGGGACTATGAAGGTCTGCAGAAGCTGCCGAAGAATGCTTCCCCGGTTAGACTCCATAATAGATGTAAACTAACAGGCCGACCCAAAGGTTATATGCGTCAGTTTGGGGTATCCCGGATTAACTTTCGGGAATTAGCACTCAATGGCTTAATTCCTGGCGTAAGAAAATCAAGTTGGTAGGTGATTAAAATAGAAAAAAGTAAAAAATGAATACAGATCCAATCGCAGATTATTTGACGAGAGTCAGGAACGCAATGATGGCTAATCATCGGGTTGTGGATATCCCCGGTTCCAATTTAAAACGAGAGATAACAAAGATCTTGTTTGATAAAGGTTATATCCTGAACTATAAATTTGTAGAAGATAATGCGCAAGGTATTATCAAAATTGCATTGAAGTATGAGGCAGCTACGAAAACTCCGGCCATAAAAGAAATGGAAAGAGCCAGTAAACCCGGACTCAGAAAATATGTCAATGCGAAAGAGTTACCGCGCGTGTTAAACGGACTGGGTATAGCTATCATTTCTACTTCACATGGTGTGATGTCAGACAAAGAAGCCAGAGCCCGAAATATTGGTGGTGAAGTAATCTGCTACGTAAGCTAAACAAGGAGGATAGAAAATGTCACGTATAGGAAGTTATCCAGTACATATTCCGGAGAAAGTAGAAGTTAGCTACAAAGATAATGTGGTTACAGTGAAAGGACCTTTGGGTGAGTTAACCCAGGAAATAGCACCTTCTATAACTTTGGAACAAGAAGAAAATCAATTGATCCTTAACAGAGCTACCGACTCTCAGGATGATCGTGCACGACACGGATTATATCGTTCACTGATAAAAAATATGATTGAAGGCGTGGAAAAAGGCCATACAATCGAATTAGAATTAGAAGGTGTTGGGTTTAAAGCAGAAGCTAACGGACAACTTATTGAACTTGGCCTGGGATTCTCCCACAACATTTATATGCAATTACCAGAAGAAGTGAAGGTGGAGGCAAAAACCGAAAGAGGAAAAACGCCTTATATAAAATTAACTTCTGCTGATAAACAGCTGGTAGGTCAGGTAGGTGCTAAGATCCGCTCGATGAGACCACCGGAGCCCTTTAAAGGTAAAGGTATCCGCTACAAAGGTGAGATTATTCGTCGCAAAGCCGGAAAAAGTGCTGCTGAATAAGTTGATAATTATGGGGATCTGCTATCTTTGCAGATTAATGTGTAGTAATAGTAAAATAAACAGAAATGGCTGTAAAAAATAGAAAAACTGCTAGAAGACAAAAGATCAAACGCCGGATTCGGAAAAAGATTAAAGGTACAACCGAATCCCCAAGGTTAAGCGTTTATCGCAGTAACAAAGAAATTTATGCCCAAATTATCGATGACGATAATGGAAAAACATTGGTATCAGCTTCTTCAAGAGAAAAAGATATCGTTAATAAAGGAGATATCAACAAAAGCGAGAAAGCAAAATTAGTAGGTGCGGCCGTAGCGGAAAAAGCTACACAAGCTGAAATACAACATGTTGTTTTCGATCGTAATGGATATCTATATCATGGCAGAGTAAAAGCACTGGCGGAAGGTGCCAGAGAAGGAGGACTTAAATTATAATAGATTATGCCAAAGGGAAAAATACAGAAAGTGAAAGCCAGTGACATCGAATTAAAAGATAGACTGGTAGCTATCAACCGCGTAGTTAAAGTAACCAAAGGTGGACGTGATTTTAGTTTTGCCGCATTGGTTGTTGTGGGTGATGAAAATGGTGTCGTAGGATATGGTCTTGGAAAAGCAAAAGAAGTTACTTCTGCAATTGCCAAGGGTGTGGACGATGCGAAAAAGAACCTGGTCAAAATACCGGTGCTCAATGATACATTACCTCACAGCCAGATTGGGCGGTTTAGTGGAGCAAAAGTTATGGTGAAGCCAGCCTCTCCGGGTACCGGAGTGATTGCCGGTGGTGCTATGCGTGCAGTTCTTGAAAGTGTTGGTGTTAAAGATGTCCTTGCAAAATCACAAGGCTCTGCTAACCCGCACTCCGTAGTGAAAGCCACCGTTGATGCACTGGTAAATATGCGTGATCCGGTTACTGTTGCTCAGCTGAGAGGAGTAAGCCTTGATAAGGTTTTCAATGGTTAGCAAACAGCGATACACGTCATCTTAGGTTTTGTCGTGTGTCTTATTTTGGTTGCAAAACAGTCTCGAAATAATTTGATTTGATGCACAGGTAGATGAACATAACTCGTAATGAGAAAGCATCTGGCCGATTAAACAAAACATAGACAAATGAAGAAATATAAAATAACACAGGTTAGAAGTGCAATTCACAAGCCTGAAAATCAAAAAAGGACGATTAAGGCGCTGGGGATTAACCGTAACCAACAGTCAGTGGAAGTTGAAGGATCTCCTGCTATTGAAGGGATGATCAATAAAGTAAAACATTTGCTTAAGATAGAAGAAGTTTAGTAATAATCGATTAATAGAGAATAGCTATATGGATTTAAGTAATCTTAAACCAGCAAAAGGAGCAGTCAAAACCAAGAAAAGACTCGGAAGAGGAGAAGGTTCCGGCTTTGGAGACACTGCTTCAAAAGGGCACAAAGGTGCTCAATCAAGATCCGGATACAAAAGAAGATCTGGTTTTGAAGGAGGACAGATGCCACTTTACAGACGTGTTCCAAAATATGGTTTTAAAAACCATTTTCGCAAGTCGTATACCGTTGTGAATTTGGCAACACTTCAAAAGCTTGTGGACGAAAGAAGTATCACATCATTTGATAACCAGGTGTTCATTGAGAATGGCCTTGTGGGGAAAAATGACAACGTGAAAATTTTAGGAAAAGGGGAATTGAATGCGAAGGTCGATGTTAAATCTGATGCCTTCTCAGGTTCCGCTAAAAAAGCAATTGAAGAACAAGGTGGTACTGCATCTTTAAATGAATAATCAATGAAGAAGCTAATAGAGACCATAAAAAATATTTACAATATTACAGACCTTAGACAAAAGATACTGATCACCCTCGGGCTGATCCTTATCTACAGGTTAGGGTCTTTTGTTGTTTTACCTGGTGTTGATCCTGCTCAGTTGGATGCCCTTAAATCGCAAACATCCGGTGGCTTGATGGGATTATTAAACATGTTTTCAGGTGGCGCATTTTCCAATGCATCGATATTTGCACTGGGAATTATGCCTTATATCTCTGCTTCCATTGTAGTGCAATTATTGGGTATGGCCATTCCATATTTCCAAAAATTGCAGAAAGAGGGTGAAAGTGGACGTAAGAAAATCAACCAAATAACAAGATACCTGACTATTATAATCACAGGTATGCAGGCTCCCGGTTATATTGCCAACCTGGTTAATCAATTACCAGCGCAGGCAATATCTCCGTTTGATCCGGCAGTGACCTCACCAAGTACCTTTTTCTGGGTATCTTCGGTTATTATTCTGGTCTCGGGTACCATGTTTGTCATGTGGTTAGGTGAACGGATTACGGAAAAAGGTGTTGGAAATGGTATTTCCTTATTGATCATGATTGGAATTATTGCCAATCTGCCAATGGCCCTTGCAGCGGAATTTGTTTCCCGACTGGAGCAAGAAGGCGGAGGTCTGGTCATCTTTGTGCTGGAAATCGTCTTCCTGATTTTTGTTATCTTAATGACGATCTTGCTGGTTCAGGGAACCCGGAAGATACCGGTGCAATTTGCTAAGCGTGTGCAGGGAAACAAACAATATGGTGGCGTACGTCAGTATATCCCGCTTAAGGTCAATAGTGCGGGAGTTATGCCTATTATCTTTGCTCAGGCAATTATGTTTCTGCCGATTACTATCGCCGGTTTTACGAACTCCGAATCCATGTCAGGTTTTGCAGCTACATTTTCTAACTTCGAAGGGTTCTGGTATAACTTTACCTTTGCCATCATGATTATCTTGTTCACGTATTTCTATACGGCGATAACAGTTAATCCGACGCAAATGGCTGAAGATATGAAGAAAAACGGCGGTTTTATCCCCGGAGTGAAACCCGGAAAGAAAACGGCTCAGTTTATAGATAATATATTGTCAAAAATAACATTGCCCGGATCGTTTTTCCTTGCTTTTGTGGCTATCATGCCTGCATTAGTAAGTCTGATCGGGGTGAACACACAGTTTGCGCAATTTTATGGTGGAACTTCCTTATTAATTTTAGTTGGTGTTGTGCTGGATACTCTTCAGCAGATTGAAAGCCATTTATTAATGAGACATTATGACGGATTAACGAAATCCGGACGTATTAAAGGGCGCTCGAACATGGGAATGGGCGCTTAAAAAGGGAATTATGATACATTATAAGAATCAGGAGCAGATTGAATTATTGCGCGAAAGTTCTTTACTTGTTGAAAAAACGCACGAAGAGGTTGTTAAAGCGATCCGGCCTGGAATTACAACCGGAGAGCTGGATAAACTTGCCGAGACATTCATTCGTGATCATAATGCCCAACCCGGGTTTAAAGGGTATCAGGGATTTCCTTATACCTTGTGCATGTCCTTAAATGAACAGGTTGTTCATGGATTTCCCGGTGATCGCGTCATCAAAGAAGATGATCTGATTTCGATCGATTGTGGTGTTGTGAAAAACGGATATTATGGTGACTCTGCATATACGTATGCCTTGCCTAATGTATCAAAAGAGGCTCAAAAATTAATGATAGCTACAAAAGAGTCTTTATACCTTGGCATCGAACAAGCCATAGATGGTAAAAGACTCGGAGATATCGGTAATGCTATACAGTCTCATGTGGAAGCTCAGGGGTTTTCCGTCGTACGTGATCTTGTAGGTCACGGATTAGGAAAAAACCTGCATGAAGAACCGGAAGTGTTTCATTATGGCAAACCGGGCAGAGGTGCCAGCCTTAAAGAAGGCATGGTGATTTGCATTGAGCCGATGATTAACCTTGGCAAACGATTTGTAGTTCAGGAACGCGACGGATGGACGATCCGTACAGCCGACCGAAAGCCTTCTGCGCATTATGAACATGCTGTAGCTGTGCGTAAAGATCAACCGGCAGATATATTATCCAGCTTTGCGAAAATTGAAAAAGCTGTGAAAGACAATAATAATTTAATCAATATTTAAAGAAAGTATGGTTAAACAAAAATCTATCGAACAAGACGGAACCGTAATCGAATCATTAGGTAATGCAATGTTTCGTGTTGAACTGGAAAATGGTCACATTATTAAGGCCCATATTTCAGGAAAAATGCGTATGCATTACATCAAAATATTACCCGGAGACCGTGTTAAACTCGAAATGTCTCCGTATGACCTGACTAAAGGAAGGATTACCTACCGGTATAAATAGATAGAAAAGAGTGTAAATAAAAAAGGAAAAACATTCTCTGATTGGAGAATGACTATTATATTTGCAGATTCGAAACCCGGGAAAGCGGGATGATAGACACAGACAAAATTATAGACAAATGAAGGTACAAGCATCCGTAAAAAAACGTTCCTCTGATGATAAAATCGTTAAGCGTAAGGGGAAAGTCTATGTTATTAACAAGAAAAACCCGAAACATAAACAACGTCAGGGTTAAGACATTAACATTAACGCAACATAAATAAGCAAAAGCAATATGGCTAGAATTGCAGGAGTAGATTTACCGAAAGATAAACATGGAAATGTAGGACTAACGTATGTATATGGTATTAGCCATAGCACAGCGAATAAAGTCCTTGACGACCTGAAGATTGCAAGAAACAAGAAAGTTTCTGAATGGGACGATGAAGATTTGACCAAGATCAGAAACTACGTGAATGACAACCTGACAGTGGAAGGGTCATTACGTTCACAGGTACAAATGAATATTAAACGATTGATGGATATCGGTTGTTATCGTGGTATTCGTCATCGTGTTGGCCTTCCCCTGAACGGACAGAAGACCAAGAATAATGCAAGAACCCGTAAAGGTCGTAAAAAAACGGTTGCCAACAAGAAAAAGGCAGTCAAGTAATTAACCTAAAAGAATTTGAAAGACTATGGCTAAAAGTGCAAAAGGCAAAGGTCGTGTAGGTCGCAAGCGTAAAGTACAGGTTGACCCAATCGGGAGAGCTTATATCAATGCAACCTTCAACAATGTTATTGTAACTCTTACCAATGGACAAGGACAAGTGATTTCATGGTCCTCAGCCGGGAAAAGAGGGTTTCGAGGATCTAAGAAAAACACACCTTATGCCGCTCAGATGGCATCGGAAGATGCAGCTAAAGTAGCTTACGACGCAGGCTTAAGAAAAGTGAAAGTGTTTGTAAATGGCCCCGGGTCAGGTAGAGAATCGGCAATCCGAACCCTGCATTCGATGGGCATTGAAGTTACTTCCATTATGGATGTGACCCCATTGCCTCACAACGGATGCCGTCCGCCCAAACGCAGAAGAGTATAAAATAACCAAGTGTTTAAGTAAGAAATTTATAGAAGTATGGCTAGATATATTGGTCCAAAAACAAAAATTGCCCGAAAGTTCGGAGAGCCTGTTTACGGGCCCGACAAGTATTTTGAGAAAAAGAAATACCCACCCGGACAACACGGTAATGAACAAAGAAGAAAGAAACTCTCGGAATACGGTACCCAGCTTAAAGAAAAACAAAAAGCGAAATATACCTATGGTGTATTGGAACGTCAGTTTCGTAAGACGTTTCAAAAAGCAACAAAACACCAGGGTGTTACGGGTGTTGTGTTACTGCAGTTACTGGAATCCCGCCTTGACAATGTGATTTTTCGCATGGGTATGGCGCCTACACGCGACGCCGCCCGTCAGTTAGTTAGTCATCGGCATGTTACAGTGAATGGAGAAATTCTCAATATCCCTTCTTATAAGGTGAAACCCGATGATATTGTTGGTATCAGAGAACGTTCGAAAAGCCTTGAAATCGTTCAGGATGCTATGGCTAAACGTTCCAATAAATATTCATGGCTGGAATGGGATGACGACCAGGTAGCTGGTAAGTTCCTGAACTACCCTGAAAGAGAAGATATACCGGAGAATATTAACGAACAGCTCATCGTTGAGTTGTACTCCAAGTAATCACTAATTGTCGATTAAACGCATTAAAGCTAAGGATTCATGGCAATATTAGATTTTCAAAAACCGGATAGAGTGATAATGAATGATGCTGACGATTTTGTCGGTGATTTTGAATTCAGACCCCTCGAACCCGGATATGGTGTTACTATTGGTAACTCGCTTAGAAGAATTTTGTTGAACTCACTGGAAGGTTTTGCTATTACTAAAATCAAAATTGAAGGTGTAGAACAAGAGTTCTCTACTATAGATGGAGTTATTGAAGATGTAACAGATATTATTCTTAACCTGAAACAGGTCAGAATAAAACAACAAATAGAAGAACAAGACGAAGAAACAGTTAATGTCGTCATTAAAAACCAGGATGTTTTTAAAGCCGGGGACATTAATAATTTCCTTTCCAATTTTCAGGTTATTAACCCTGATCTGGAAATTTGCCACATGGAAAGTTCAGTTAACCTGAATATTGAAATTACTATAGAAAAAGGTAGAGGATATCGTCCGGCAGACGAAAATAAATCTTCGAACGATCCGATAGGTACCATTGCTATAGACTCTATTTTTACACCGATTAAAAATGTGAGTTTTAAAGTGGAAAATTTCCGTGTGGAACAAAAAACAGACTACGAAAAACTCTTGCTCCGTATTGAAGGTAACGGATCTATTCATCCCAAAGATGCATTAAAAGAAGCGGCTAAAATACTTATTCAGCACTTTATGCTCTTTTCCGATGAAAAGATCACCCTTGACGAAGAAGAAAAGTCTGTTACTGAAGAATTTGATGAAGGTTCGCTTCACATGAGGCAGCTGCTGAAAACGCAACTTAGCGATATGGATCTTTCCGTACGTGCGTTGAATTGCCTGAAAGCTGCTGAAGTGGATACATTGGGTGATCTGGTTTCTTACAACAAAAATGATCTGTTGAAATTTAGAAACTTTGGTAAAAAATCACTCGCCGAATTGGAAGAATTAGTGAAAAACAAAGGTCTGACCTTTGGTATGAATGTTTCAAAATATAAACTTGATAAGGATTAACAGCGATGAGACATCAAAAGCGAATAAATAGTTTAAGCAGAACCAGTTCACACCGAAAAGCTATGTTGTCGAATATGGCAACATCGCTGATATTACATAAGCGTATTTCTACTACAGTACCTAAAGCACGCGTGTTGCGTCAGTATGTTGAGCCTTTGATCACAAGGGCAAAAGAGGATACCATGCACAGCCGCCGCGTTGTTTTTCGGTATCTGAAAGACAAAGAAGCCGTGAATGAGCTTTTTCGTGAGATATCTGTTAAGGTAGCTGACCGTCCCGGTGGATATACGCGCATCCTGAAAACAGGATTCCGCCCCGGTGACAATACGGATATGTGTATTGTTGAGCTCGTGGATTATAATGACGCTATGCTGGAAGCGAAAGAAGAGAAGAAAGCAACTACCGGTAAGAAACGTACTCGTCGTGGACGTCGCGGTAGTAGTGGTCAGGGCCAAAAGACTCAGGCGCAGGATCAACAAGCCGCTGGACAGGAAAATACTGAAGCTGCTGACGAAAAGCAGAAGAAAGCCGAACAAAAAGCTGCTGAGGAAGCCAAAAATGCTGAGCAGGAAACAAAAAACTCCAAACCTGAAGAAGGTGAAGGAACAAATGATGAAAAGAAAGATAACCAATAAAGAGGTCATCTTGATTATAAAATAGTTTCATTAAAAAAGGGTATGTTGGCTAAACATTACCCTTTTTTTATGGTTAAACGTAAAGGAAAAAATGAATATTACCAAAACATTAGATCAAGTTATATTTGTCATATAAATTAAAACCAAGTTATTATGAGTACAATTATTGATATCATTGCCCGTCAGATATTGGATTCCCGTGGAAATCCCACGGTAGAAGTCGAAGTGTATACCGATACCGGTGCCGCCGGCCGTGCTGCTGTTCCTTCGGGAGCATCTACAGGGGAACATGAAGCTGTAGAATTGCGTGATGGGGGAGAAGATTATATGGGAAAAGGCGTGTTGAATGCTGTAAGAAATATAAATTCTATCCTTCGTGATGAGCTCGAAGGCTTGGATGTGACCGATCAGATTGGCATCGACCATAAAATGATTGAACTTGATGGAACGCCCAACAAGTCCAACTTAGGAGCAAATGCTATATTAGGTGTTTCTATGGCTTGTGCCCATGCGGCAGCACAAGAAACCAATCAGACCTTATATCGCTACATAGGGGGGATCAGTGCCAACACTCTGCCTATTCCTATGATGAATATACTGAACGGTGGTTCGCATGCCGATAACAGTATCGATTTTCAGGAATTTATGATTATGCCGGTAGGAGCCGAATCATTTACCCATGCCATTAAGATGGGATCGGAAATTTTTCATCACCTGAAAAAGGTTCTTAAAGCTAAAGGATATTCCACCAATGTTGGAGATGAAGGTGGCTTTGCACCGAATTTAAAATCCAATGAAGAAGCAATCGAAATTGTAATCAATGCAATTAAAGAAGCAGGATATAAACCCGGTGGAGATGTGTATATTGCCCTTGACCCGGCTTCTTCAGAATATTACCTGCCGGAAGAAAAGGTGTATCACCTGAAATGGTCGACCGGTGAAAAACTGAAGCCCGAAGAAATGGTTGATTTCTGGAAGAAATGGACCGAAAAATATCCGATCATTTCCCTGGAAGATGCCATGGATGAAAATGACTGGGACGGTTGGAAGAAATTAACCGAGGCTATTGGAGATAAAGTACAGCTCGTTGGGGATGATCTTTTTGTTACCAATACAGAGCGCTTATCTAAAGGTATTGAAAACGGTATTGCCAATTCTATTCTGATCAAAGTAAACCAGATAGGAACACTTACCGAAACTCTGGATGCTGTGAATATGGCGCACAAAGCAGGTTATACAGCCATTATCAGTCACCGCTCAGGAGAAACAGAAGATACCACGATCGCCGATCTGGCAGTAGCTTTGGGTACTGGACAAATTAAAACCGGTTCAGCCAGCCGCTCTGACCGAATCGCTAAATACAACCAGCTCTTACGTATAGAAGAAATGCTGGATGTGGATGCTTATTTTCCCGGCGATGAGTTCAAGTATGCGAAGTAAACAAGGGAGATTTTAAATAGACTACAGGCTGTTCAAAAGAACAGCCTTTTTTGTTGCAAAAGCAGTTTTTTACCACGGGTGAGCGGTTTTTTGCCACGAATGCACGAATGGCTGTTGTGGTTAAAATTCGCTATGTAGTTTTCTTTCTCCATAATTGATTTGCCGTAAATATCAGTTTTAAAGGAATTCCTTCTGACATCAAATCTCTGACCTATTATTCGTCTTTAATTCGTGCATTGGTGGCTTATTATATTTTTTTGCCACGAATGCAAGAATATATGTTGTGCTAATTGAGATATTCAAATAATAGAACAGAGATGACACAGATTAAGCAGGTATTCACTGATCCGCGTAAATCTGTCACATCCGCGCTATCAGTGTTTCATTGTTGTTTGCTTACGTACTATGTATTTTTAAAAGAAAGAATACTTCAATTTTGTTAATAAAACTCGGTTTAAACAATTTTTGATCTTGCTCCTGTCGGATATTTTAAAAATCGTATTTTTGACTAAATATTAATTTCGATAATTATGCGTGAAATACGAATGGTTGACCTGAAAGGCCAATATGAAAAAATAAAGCCTGAAATTGATCAGGCGATGAATGAAGTTATTGAATCAACAGCTTTTATCAATGGTCCGGCAGTAAAGACCTTTGCTGCTAATCTTGAAAATTATCTGGATGTAAAGCATGTGATCCCCTGCGGTAATGGTACGGATGCTTTACAGGTAGCCCTTATGGCACTGGATTTAAATCCCGGTGACGAAGTGATCACCAGCACGTTTACCTTTATTGCTACGGCTGAAGTTATTGCCTTGTTAGACCTTAAACCGGTTTTGGTGGATGTAGACCCGGATACGTTTAATCTGGATCCGGAAAAAGTGAAAGAAGCTGTTTCCGAACGCACAAAAGTGATTATTCCTGTTCACCTTTTCGGTCAATGCAGCGATATGGACCAGATCATGAATATCGCCCGCAAACATAATCTCTCTGTGGTTGAAGATGCCTGCCAGGCTATCGGAGCCGATCATCAGTCGGAAGACGGAAAAACCAGAAAAGCCGGGGCCATTGGAGATATAGGCTCCATGTCGTTCTTTCCTTCCAAAAATCTGGGAGCCTTTGGAGATGCCGGCGCTGTATTTACCAATAATGACGAGCTGGCTAAAAAAATGCGCGGAATTGTTAATCACGGTTCGTTCAAAAAATACTACCATGAATATGTAGGCGTAAACTCCCGCATGGATACTCTTCAGGCTGCTATCCTGGATGTCAAACTGAAATATCTGGATAACTATATTGAAGCCCGCCAAAAAGCAGCAAAATATTATGATGAAAACCTCAATCATCCTAAGATTTTAACTCCTGAGCGTTCTGAGTTTAGCACTCACGTTTTTCATCAGTATACATTGAAACTGGCCCCGTCGGTTGATCGTGAAAAAATGAAGCAATACCTTAAAGATAAAGGGATACCTTCGATGGTCTATTATCCCGTTCCCCTGCATTTGCAAAAAGCTTACCTTGTTGACGGAAAAGGCAAAGGTTCTTTACCTGTTGCTGAACAACTGTCGGAACAGGTTCTTTCATTGCCGATGCATACAGAATTAGATCAGGAGCAACTGGAATATATTGTAAAAACAATTTTGAATTATCTGGAATCATGAGTGAACAAAAGAAATATTTCGCCCACGAAACAGCCGTGATCGATGAAGGCTGTGAAATAGGAGAGGGCACAAAGATCTGGCATTTTTCTCATATTATGAAGAACAGTAAAATAGGAGAAAAATGCAATTTCGGACAAAATGTAGTCGTATCACCGGAGGTTATACTGGGCAATAACGTGAAAGTACAAAACAATGTATCGATCTACACGGGCGTTGAATGCGAAGATGATGTCTTTTTGGGACCTTCCATGGTGTTTACCAATGTTGTTAATCCCAGAAGTGCAGTTAATCGCCGTGGTGAATATGTAAAGACACTGGTGAAAAAGGGAGCTACCATTGGAGCCAATGCAACAATTATCTGCGGACATACCCTTCACGAGTATGCTTTTATTGCAGCAGGTGCTGTTGTTACCAAAGATGTAAAATCCTACTCCCTGGTTGTTGGTAATCCGGCACGCCATGTGGGATGGATGAGTGAATACGGACACCGGCTAAACTTTGACGAAAACGGAATTGCATACTGCCCCGAGAGTAAGGAGAAATACCAGC
Source organism: Bacteroidales bacterium (assembly GCA_021738505.1). Lineage (GTDB taxonomy): Bacteria > Bacteroidota > Bacteroidia > Bacteroidales > PWNQ01 > PWNQ01. Next base: position 32,366 of record JAIPBW010000020.1, read on the forward strand.
TTAAGGACGACGAGGTGAGGAAAGTTGCGTGAGTTGATTAGGTTGATTAGAGTCTGTTTGTAAAGAGGAGTGTTTAGTTCAGAGTGTTCGAGTTCAAAGGTTACCCCGTTTTTTTTATCGGAGCCTTTCCCGCATTTATCGGGGGCGTGCGAAAATTTTAAACCGCAGTATCCCCATCCGCCATTCGGCGGATTAGAGGATTTAAAATTTGAGCAACAACGCAGAAATCGGACATTATAGACAGACACTAAATAGTTTTAACTTAACTCCTAAAAAATGGACTGAAGCTACAAATGCAATTGGGTTGATTTCAAAATCAGGCAGATATTGGGTGCTTATACGCATGAAGATTTAGTATTTGAATTTGGTTCTTGGATTAGTTCAATGTTTAAACTTCTGTTGATTAAAGAATATCAACGATTAAAAGAAACTGAAAGAAACAACAATATGGCAACAATAGGTATAGTGCATGAAAGCTTCGGATTTCTTGTGAATAAAAGCCAGTGAATAATCTATGGTTTATTGCTTCGTAAGCACCCATAATACCATTCCATCAAACGTTGTAACCGATTTTAAGCAAAGTGTCAGAACTCAACCAAATTTGACTTTAATACAGATAATTATGACAGAAAAACAAATTGAAAAGACAAGAAAGCTAATAAAAAAGCATAGAGCTGCTTTGGCTGCGGAGAAACGTAAATTTGGAGCATTTGATGATAGTGTAGGCAGACGTTATTATATTGCTGAATTGTATATGCGGATTTCGGATTACAAAGGAACAATTACCTACAAAAAGTGGTTTGACAAAAACTTCCCGGATGACATTGGAAGTCCTTTACATTCTCTATATTGGTCAATTGCATATTTTGAACTTGGAAAGATTCCTGAAGCAAAGATTTATACGATTGATACCGCTTTTCAAAATATTTATTTACATGAATTGATTCTTGATCGTGAGGTCAAACGGATAGATATGTACGAGCATGGATTGGATATGCTTGAATTCGCAAAATCAAGGATTAACATTTACAAAAAAGTATCAACACAGCCATATCTTGATTGGCTTTCACCTTTCATAGATACAGACGAATACAAAGAGCCTGTTAATAAATTTATTGAATTGAATAAACTCCTCAAGGCTGAGAATGATAAAGATAAACGTATTGAATTGGTTGACAAAATCAGAGATTTAGAAAACATGAATAGAAATCGAAATAAGTAAAGTCGTTGTACAATATATGGGAATATGAGCTACGTCCCGTTCTCCGGGAACTTTGCGAGTATTCGTTTTTTTAATTATGCGCCTACAGACTTAAGTGTTCGCTTTAGGATATAGGGAAATTTTCAGATTTTAGTTTGACTGCTTAGCGAGTATCGATATATTATATTAACCCTAATAAAAACCGGGCAAAAAGACGATAATCTTTTTGCGATAAATATGTATCTTTAGGATACTTTTAAAATTTATTTGTATTTTTCGATTCGGAAACAAGCCCAATTTGATAGGAAACAAAAATTAGGGTAGTTTTATGGGGTTCTTTCCCTTGCACATCAGTTAGTGACTATGTATCGATTAGATAAGAATAAAAATGAACGTGATATGAAAATGAAAGGAGTAAAAAACACAGCAAAAATCGTTATGCTCACTTGCGTGATGGTTTTGTTATTTGGCTTTACAAATACTCGTGGATACAATACAATAGAAGAACTGTATAAGTCAGGAATTATGGCAATAAAATCTAAAGACAAAAAGCAAATTGCCGAATTTGTTACAACGATGTTGCCGGACAAAAATACAGCCACCTATATGGAAGAGAACGATTGTGAGTACCGAGGATTTCCGAATAGATTAAAGGAATATCCCAATGCGATTGAGAGTGCTATTGATCAAACCACACAATTTTATTATGATCTTGCATTTAGGCTCGAAGAGCGATATGGAAATCTTGATAGCTTGAAGTTTATTGGATTTAATAGAGAACTTTCACCTGAGTCTTTAAATGATAGGCAGTGTAATTGTCAGGATATTTTATTTGAAGAACCCTGGGGCCTTATTGTTGACCAACGGTACAGTGATACTCTCGAGTTTCAATTTGGTGAAGTACTGAAAGTAAATGGAGAATGGAAAGCATTTACAGTCAATAGAAAGCGTTTTTGACAAAATGCCTGGCGTATAAAAAAGTTATTCTGGCAAGTATTATTAAACCTTAAAAAACCAGTGGAATATTTTTCATGAATTTTGCACATGAGTATAATATTCAGCTTTATTAAATATGATTGATGTGTTGAATTTAATAGCTGTAAAAAGCGAATTTTATCAAAATAAAACTTATATTTTTGTTTGCATATTTAAGCTATCTATAAAGCTTTCCGGGTCGATGCTCTTTTTGTTTGTTCAAAGCGCAATTCAACATCAAGAGTTTCAAATGCCGCAATCGATGAAAAGTCCCTGCTAACGCTATTCTAATCCATTTTGCTGTTTTTTCAATTCGCTTTTCTCGACGACCTCAAAATACACAAAATGAATATCCAGCAATTCATCTGTTGCTGTTGGACCACTGTAATGGATATCGTAAAATACAATATTGTCTCCTGGTTTTATTTTCTTTAATTTTGACATTAACTCATCGGGCAATTTATGTCCTTTAAATTTATTCCAGTAATATGGTTTCCCTTCCCGGAATATCATGATTGAAAAGCGGGTTGTTGAAAAAGTAATTGTTCCAAGAAAATCCCTTAACCATAAATGTATCTTTGGGTTTATATCACCAATTTCAAAAAAGGTACTATCAACTTTGCAGTCTCTTTTCCCGACAATCACTGGAACTGGCTCTGGGATATCTCTCACACGTTTCTCAAGACTTGTTAAAAGAATAGTGTCTTCTGCTGTTATGTGATAAATACTAAAGCATGCAGTATGTTTTTTTTTCTCTGGATTAAAGGTATATTTACAACTTTCTCCTTTCAAAATGCCGTCTTCTGTTTTCACATAGATTTCAGCACAGGGAACATTTTCCACCACAACAGAAAATTGATTTTCGACCCCTTCAAAAAAGTAGTTGGTATGTTTAGTTGCCAGACTAATGACTACATTATCAAAAGAGTGTGAAGAGTTGTTTTGTGCGGTAACAAAAAGTGGCACAATCAGGGTTAAGGTTAGAAGTATATTCTTCATTTTGAATGGATTTGAAGTGCGTTTATTCGTAAAAATAACGAAAAATAACTTGATTTTTTTTTGAGAATTTAGATTTGATGGATATCGTTGGTTAGACGGATATCCGCTACATTTAAAATCAATAAGTGGTACAGAGCATGATGCAAAGCTTTGAGCGAAATCGTGACAATAATGTCCTGTAAATCCCGATTTTTGAAAATATTGTACCCGGGAAATTTCTTTAACTACTCAATGGTGATTTTACTTTCCGGATTTAGTAGATTCAAGCTTCCTGTAAGATTAAAAGTTTTGTAATCGGCAAAAGTAACTGAGTATTGGTCTCCGTTCTTTGTTGATGGAATTTCTCCAAAGCCGGTTAAATCTATCTTTTGACTCTGTGAATAGACCGAAGTAAGGGCCAGCATGAGAAGTAACATGGCAAGAAACTGTTTCATGTAGATTTTTTTCATGTTAATCGAATTATGGGTTTTCTGGTATAAAAATAGATGTTTTCTGAAGAAAGAAGGTACGATTCGTATTACTATTTTTTTTGAATGTCATTCTAACGCATGTGAGCTGTAATGGAATATGAGACAAACATTAAAATATAATTGTAGAGGGCAGCCAGAAATGAGTGAGGGTGCATATAGTCAACGATTTTCGATGTATCTGTCTATACTGTATTGTAATGAATATTTCAGGTTAGATATATGTTAAAGAAAGGTTAAACAAAAACCGGATATTTTATGTTAGATTTAGGTAATTATTAAATCCCAAAAAAATAGACTTATGAAACGAACATGATAGCCTTAAACACACAGATAAATGATTAAAGTTAGGCTACTGCATGTGAGTTCCATAACACCTATTTAATAAAATTTAAACTTATGAAAATGAAATCTTTAATCGTGTCCGTTTTCTCCGCATTCGTTTTGCTTTCTTCTTGCGGCGGAAATACTGATGTTGTTGACTCAGGGACTTATACAGGCAAAATAAAGAAAGTGAAACCTGAAGAGACAGAAATCTATGTAACAATTGATAAGGAAAAAGAGCTTGAACTGTATTTTACCGATGAGACTACATTAACAAAAAATGGAAATGATGTTGAATTTTCTGAACTCTCTAAAGGCCAAAAAGTGAAAGTTGAAGTAAAAAAGGTTGGTAAAAGATTAGATCCGTTAGCGGTAGAAATTTTAGAATGACATGAATGGATTACCTGAATTCTGGAGAACGGAGATTTTCCATCCTATCTCCGTTCATCTTCCTTTGGCTATCTTGCTTTTAGCTACTTTGTTTTTTCTTGTAGGTTTTGTAACCAAGAAAACATTCTGGGAAAATACAAGCAGAATCCTATTCTTAATAGGTACTCTCGGAGCCTGGATTGCCATTTATACGGGCAATCTCGCCGATTCCGTCGTTTCCCGTCAGATTTGTGATCCAACGGTTCTTGAAACCCACGAAACAAATGCATACATTGTTGCAGGGCTCTTCTCTGTTGCTTCAATTCTTATTCTTCTTGATTATTTTGGTTTTCTGAAAAAAATCGAAAGAACTGGTAAGGTTTTAATTCTTGTTCTTACGATTGCAGGATCAGGCTTTTTAGTTTATACCGGCCATTTAGGAGCTACGCTGGTTTATCAGCAAGCAGCAGGAGTTTACACTCCGTCAGAAGACTGTAATGAATTTGTTGACTGATGTTTCATTATGTGAATTGTAAATGATTTTATAATGAGTCACTTGCTACAAAATCATTTTTTGTCTCTTTCACTTTATCATCCATCTCCATTCCTTTAAAATCAAACCGATTTGATTTACTTGACTATCAGCATTCGGGAAAATACACCGTCTGGTTTAATAATTTTCAGTATAAAAAAACCGGAGGCCAATCCTGAGATATCTAATCTTGCTCCTGATAATAATCGCGGAAGTTTCTTTTTTAGCTTTCCATTTAAATCAAATATTTTTATTGCAAATTCATTGTTTTCGGGAGTGTTAATATATATGAAATCCTTTGTCGGATTTGGATATATATTTAATGATGAAATGATTTGGGGTTTCGAAGTATTTACCAGGCCCGTATTTTTATTAAATGCAATGATTTTGTTAAAACCGGACCATATATAATCTTTTATTCCTGAGTTATCAATATCGATTGCACTAACAGGACCCATAAAAAGGGAATTGTCTTTGACTATGTTTATTTCTTTAGTGAAAACTTGATTACTGTCATTTAAAAATAGAGAAACATGGTTTAAGTATGATGCATATATATTCGGAAAGGAGCCATTTCCTGAGTTTATCGTTGTTATTGAATGCGGATCAGGGACTTCTTGAAGTGTTTTTTCTAATGTCATTTCTCCGGTTCCGTCATTGCTATACCAACTCACCTCTCCCGTAGATTTTTTTAAAACAATATCTTCATCACCGTCATTATCTAGATCAGATGTGTGGACAAGTTCGACGATTCTTGATTGATCAAAAACGTATTTGGGAGAAAATGAACCGGAGCCCGAATTAAAATAAATAACAAGTCCAACGGTTTCCCCGCAAACAAGGTCGATATGACCGTCTCCATTCATGTCAGCCTTTGCCAGGTCAAGGCATTCCAAAGGTTTAGGGGAGGTAGATGTAGTTAAAATAGGTTCTTTTGAAAATTGGCCGGTTCCGTCATTCTTAAACAGGTCGATGGAGTGCTGGCCGATTACAACAAAATCTTCAATTCCGTCATTATTGTAATCAGCAACTTCAACATCATTTACTGCAATTGAAAGATTTGAGTCTACCATTATTCCGGAAGAAAAGTTTCCGTTATTGTTAAAATAAACCATCACATCAAAATCCGTCCCACCAATGGAAACAATATCTACCCATCCATCACCGTTGAAATCGCCGGTGGCTACTCCCTTTGTAAACGGAATGGAATCAATGATATTTATTGAAGAGAAAGTATTATTTCCGTTGTTCAGGTAAAATGCAAGCAAACCACTACTACCTGTAAAAGATGCAACAATGTCCATAAACCCGTTATTATCTATATCGGAAGAGACTAATTTTGAAACCCCTGAAGTATGTGAGGAAGAATCGATAATATTTACAGGTCCGCTCTGCCCCCGGTTTATTAAAGGAAAAAAAATAAAAACAAATATGAGCCAAACTATAAAATAACGCATGGTTAATCTTTTTGATTTAAATATAATGAGCATTTATTCTTAAACAATATTACCTCGGTAACTAACAAAAACTTCTATGATAGTAAACATTAAAGCATAACCCTATGTTTAATATTTTACGGTTTTTTAATGAATAGTTTGTTAAAATGTTAGTGTGCGTATGGCTTTTCAAAGGCAAAAAAGTGCATGTTTTAGATAATGCAGGCCAGGAGTAATAAGTCTTATAATATAAAACGAATAATTAAACCATATTGCGGATGGCTAATATGAATCACGAAGGAGAACAAAAGTTTGAAAAGAAGAATATCAGGCCAACTTCCATGCGTAAGTTGATTTATAGGATATTATCAGAAAAGGATCAGGCAATGAGTCTGTATGAAATTGAACAACAGTTTGATCAGGTAGAACGTTCCACTATCTTCCGAACACTTAGAGTTTTTCAGGACAACTGTCTTATTCACCTTATTTATGATGGCACGGGTGCCGTGAAGTATGCTCTCTGTGATGATGATTGTAGTTGCGGAATTAATGACCTGCACATACATTTTCTTTGTTCTTCCTGCGGGAACAACTATTGCCTTAAGGAATTACCAGTTCCTTATATGGATTTACCTGAGGGGTACACTTTCGAAAATGCCAATTTTGTAATTAGAGGCATCTGTCCCGATTGCCAATAATATTTTGCAACACTGTTGCGCTCTTAAGTTCCTTAAATTTGCCCTCAAAACCGTAAAAATATTTAATCATGAAAAGAATAAATATGATATTATCACTGGTTGTTGTATTGATCTTTTCAGTCCAACTACACGCACAAAAGCAAGACCAGAATGAATTGGAAACACAAAGCCAGCAAACCATGCAAAACGATACACTGGTATTTACTGTTTATGGTATGGATTGTCCCGGTTGTGCTGGTGGTTTGGAGAAACAAGTGAATAAGTTGGAATCCGTTAAGTCTTCTTCTGCCAACTGGAGGGAACAAAAATTAAAAGTGGTCTTGGTCTCAGACTCTGTTTTAGATATAGAAAAACTTGATAAAAGAGTAAAAAAGGCAAATTTTACGCTGAAAAAAGATTCAGAAAATAAATGATAATGAAGTGCAAATTTTTTGTTTTAATTTCTTCTTTGTTGCTTATTCAGTCTGCTTTATTAGCTCAGGGTATTAGCACAGATGCCGGTTTAACCCCTGCACAAGACCGATGGATTGTTCGTTCCCAATACAGAATTATGGGGATGGAAAATAGCAGTATGGAGATGAGCACCCGGATGATACCTGTGGTATTAGGATATGGAATAACACCCGCCTTCAGTATTATGGCCAGGGGAATGTATATGAGAAAATCTATTACCAACAACAATAAATCGCAAAGTGGTATAAATGATCCGTTCCTGCTTTCCAAATTTAGGTTATACCGTAAGAATACTGCCAAATATACTTTGGGTATTGCACCATATATTGCTTCTAATGTGCCGGTAGGAGATATAGAAATAAGTTCACGTACCTGGAACCCTGAGGTTGGATTAAATATCTCTTTTAGACCAAGGTTTTTAGCGGTGGATATTTCTTCCTCTTATGTGTTTTATGATGCAGGGAGCAAATTGACCACAGAAAATAGTAACAAGTATAATCTTAATATGGCTTTTTCGGGTAAGATTCCTTTGATTACCAAGCAAATTCTCTCACCTGTTTTGGAGTTTAATTATTTTGATAAAGGGAAGAATAATAATTCTGCAGGAGCAGTTAAATCATTATTTATATCACCAGGACTGATCTTCATGCATTCTTCATTGTCTTTGGAAGCTTTATATCAGATCCCTGTTTACGAATCGGATGAAACTCATTTGATGGATCAAAAATCAAGAATAATTTTGGGAATTAAGTATATGTTCTGAAATACATCCTGATATTTTATTAAGCACATAAGAAAAATAACAGATATTTATTTTTAAAAGCATTTTAATTTTAACAATGAGACAGGTATGTCTAGATAATTCTGTAAGGATTCTTTTGAGTGGCTGTTAGTGTCATGGGTGGACAGATAAGATATCTGAAAGACTTAACATTTCCCAGCCATGAAAAGTTAACGATTTATACAAAAAGACCCTGACAAAAGTAAAAGTCCAGAAAGTCATTATATTTGTATTCAAACAAAGGCAAATGGAAATTGATGCCGCCATTTGTAGACTTTATTCTTTTACCCGGTAGTAAAATAAATACAACCTATGAGAAAACATATCCCCGGATTGATCATTGGATTTGTATTGTTATGGAACTCAGGCTTTATTGGGGCTGAATACGGTTTGCCATATGCAAGCCCTTTTACATTTTTATTTTGGCGCTATCTTGCACTTACCATCATCATCTTCTTTTACTTATGGTTCACGAATCGGTTTCGCCAGTTGAGAAACTCTACCATAGCCCTTAATATGATCGTCGGGATTCTTTCTCATGGTGTTTGGCTGGGGTGTGTCCTTATTGCGTTGGATCATAATGTTCCTGCAGGGATTGTTGCATTGGTAGTGGCGCTACAACCCCTGGCTACCGGAGCATTTTCTGGTATTGTGGTAGGAGAGAAGCCTTCCTTAATTAAATGGCTGGGATTGATCGTCGGGTTTTCCGGGGTCGCCATTACGGTGCTTTCCAGAATTGATTTTGATGATGCAAAATCGATTTTTGGATATTTAGTGCCCCTGGGATCAGTAATAGCTATTACAGCAGCTAGTTTAATCCAGAGAAAGATGCAGGTTTCAGATACTTCTCATCGGTTGCCGGTTGATTTGGCCTTGTTTTACCAAAGCCTTGGGACTGTTTTGGTATTTGCGCTGCCGGCAATTTTTGTCGAGAACTTGCAGACAGATTGGAATCCTGAGTTTATCTATTCCATGATATGGCTTGTTCTTGGTGTTTCTATGGGCGCATACGCTTTAATGTGGATTCTTATTGAACAAATCGATGCAACAAGAGTAGCCAGCCTTTTTTATCTGGGACCTCCGGTAACCATGTTTATGGCTTGGATTGCATTTGGCGATACGCTCTTGATAACGGATATAGCCGGGCTATTAGTAGTCTTTACCGGTGTGTTGCTAACGCAGATCAAAATAAAAACCGTCGATAAAACCAGCCGGTGATATAAACATTGGGAGAGGGAAATTTCAACAGCACTAAATTTATTGAATTTCGTTGGTTACGTTAAGGTTTTTTTCTACATTTGATTTTTCTTTTTTAAATCATTTCAAAAATACTAAATCATGGCAAATAAAGATTCACTAAAGGCGCCAGACCTTAGTGTATATGGGATTAAAGATGTTCAAAAAATTTATTATAACCTGGACTATGATGAGCTTTTTGAGCATGAAACAGATGAAAATCTGGAAGGGTATGAGAAAGGATATGTAACCGATACAGGTGCAGTAGCAGTAGATACAGGTGTTTTTACCGGCCGTTCTCCAAAAGACAAATATATTGTTAAGGAAGATGAGTCTGTAGATAAGATTTGGTGGGCTGATCCCCGTCGCAAAGGGTCCGACAACAAACCAATTACTCAGGAAGTATGGAACGACTTAAAGGAAATTGGAAAAGAACAGCTGAGTGATTCCACGTTATATGTCATGGATGCTTATTGTGGGGCGAATGAGAGTACACGGTTGCGCATCCGGGTAATTACCGAAGTCGCCTGGGTGGCACATTTTGTCAAAAATATGTTTATCCGGCCTTCTGAAGATGACCTCAAAGATTTTGAACCGGATTTTGTTATGCTGCATGCCTGTAAGGCTACGAATCCCAAATGGATGGAGCATGGTTTAAACAGCGATGTATTTGTTGCTTTTAATATCAAGGAGCGCATGTCTGTAGTTGGTGGCACATGGTACGGCGGAGAAATCAAAAAAGGTTTCTTTTCCATTATGAATTACTTCCTGCCCCTAAAGGGTGTGGCTTCAATGCATTGTTCCGCCAATATGGGCAAAAACGGAGATACAGCCATTTTCTTTGGATTATCCGGAACGGGAAAGACAACCCTTTCTGCCGATCCTGACCGCTATCTGATCGGAGATGACGAACATGGCTGGGATAATGAAGGTGTCTTCAACTTTGAGGGCGGATGCTATGCGAAATGTATCAACCTGAGTAAAGAAAAGGAACCCGATATTTATAATGCCATTAAACAAAATGCATTACTTGAAAATGTTGTCTTTGATAAAGAAACCGGGGCGATAGATTTTAGCGATTCGTCAAAAACCGAAAATACACGCGTTTCTTATCCGATTTATCATATAGAAAATATTGTCCGGCCTGTTTCCAAAGGTCCTCATCCGAAAAAGATTATATTTCTGACGGCAGATGCTTTTGGGGTTTTGCCTCCGGTAGCGCGGCTGAATGAAGATCAGGCTAAATACTACTTTATGAGTGGCTATACGGCAAAACTGGCGGGTACTGAGCGTGGCATTAAAGAACCATTGCCTACTTTTTCGTCCGCTTTCGGAGCAGCCTTTTTGCTATTGCATCCTACGGTTTATGCCCGGGAGCTGGCTAATAAAATGAGGGAACAGGGAGCTACGGCTTATCTGGTGAATACCGGCTGGACCGGCGGTGCATATGGCGTGGGCCATCGCATCGACCTGACGTCTACAAGAAACATTATTAAAGCAATCCTTAATGGCTCTATTGATGAAGAGCAATACGAAGAATTGCCGATCTTTGGGTTGAATATACCGAAAAATGTAGAAGGTGTTGACGCTAAGATCTTAAATCCCAGAAATACCTGGAAATATCCGGATGCATGGGATAAGCAAGCGCAAACACTGGCTGAACAGTTTATACAGAATTTTGAGAATTTTACGGATACTGATGAAGGTAAGCGATTGGTGGCTGCCGGTCCGAAAAATCATTTCATGAAACAGTTTTATCAGTATTATGAAAATAAACTGAATGAAGCCACCAGCGAATATCAAAAGGAAATACGTCACCTGAAAGATCAAATCTATATTCTGCAAAATGCCTTCAATGAGTATATATCGTTTAATTCGATTAATACCTATTATAAGAAACGACCATTGAATCGTCATTTGCCTGTTTTTGCTTATTTCGGTACGGAGAAACCAAAGGATATCGAAGTAGCCCATGATGAGTTGCTGAATATTCTGGATGAAGCCGGGTTTATCTTTTATCACCCGGATAAAAAACCGGAACAGGAGAATCAGCGAATGGGAGTGTCTAAAACTCCAATGACAATGAACGAGGTGTATGATGCTACCAATGAGGTGGAAAAAGCTTTTTGTGCTCCGGAAGATGCCGATTTATCCCTTAAAACAGCGGTTAACAGGTTCAAAGAAAGTGCGAAAAATATTCCGGAATTGACTGTGAAAATCGGACATATCCTTATTGTGAAATATACGGACCGTGATAATAAATCCTTCTGGACAGCCACGGATATGCCTGTATCGGCTATGATTCACGTGGATAAACATCCCGATTTGCTTAAAAAACCTAAACAGATATTAAAAGAGATATCCGCTTTTTAAAGCTGAATCACTTTTATAATCCCCGGCTCCCTGTGGTTTCCCAGGGAGCTTTTTTGTGTTTGCATTTTGCATTATTTTTTTGTATTTTTAACTAAACCAAAAGTTTAAAATTATGCAGACTTATATCTTACTTACCAAATTATCCCCGGAACTACTCAGACAAATGCAAAAACGTGAGCAGCATGGACGTGAATGGCTTGATAAAGTCAAGGAAAAATGTCCCCAGGTGAAGTTTAAAGAACATTATGCCTTACTTGGAGATTACGATTTTATGGATATTTATGAAGCGCCTGACGCAGAAATGGCTGCCAAAGTATCAATGATCAGTAACCAACATGGAGCGGTTAATGCGAAAAGCATGTCTGCTATTCCTTATAAACGCTTTTTGGAGTTAACTGAGGAAATCCTTTAAGCTATAACCTTTGCAAAAAGCCGGAAGTAGTAATCAATATCCATTAATTAGTGTTTGTCCATAATGTCCAATTTCTGCGTTATGCTCGTATTTAAAACAGTCATCCCGATGTTACAATTGGGACTCCTTGGTTTTAAATACTTCGCAAGCCCCCGATAAATGCGGGGCAGGCTTTGAACTTGAACATTATGAACTAAACACATACTTTATTGACAAATTGCGCCAAGCTAAGCCCGTGAAAAAGGGAATTAGCATAGATCTTTGAAACTTTTCAACAGAAACCTGTAGGTAACCACTCCTACCTGGGAAAGCCTAACCAGCCCCCAGAACCGAGTGTTGCGT
>JAIPBW010000021.1 GCA_021738505.1 Bacteroidales bacterium
ACGACAGGCAAAAAGCACTAATCGGGTTTCGGCCACACTGTATAAAACTTTATTTACTAATCATAACAGTCTGCGTGGAAAATTGTCATTTGATAAAGTGAAGTTTTGTTACAAAAGTTTGAAAATTCGACATGACAGTGGTTTTGGGGGAGCAGAGAGGAAAAATGGAAAAACGGCCACGCCTTTGAAAATTAAATACGCTGTGGCCGTTTTTCCATTTTTCCCATCTTTTATTAAAATTTCTGTCATCTCGAATGGAGCAAACCGAAGCGGAGCGGAGGTTTGCGGAGTGAGCTGCGTCCGACGGAGGCGCGAAGGTCTCCCGGCGAGGGGTTGCGAGGTTTTAAAGCATTTTTTCAAAAGACTCCAGTTATTTTCTTTTTGATTTGGCGATGATGCGAACTGAGCGTCCAGATAGCTATCGGGATTAGCAACCGGAGAGACGAAGCGACCGAAGAGACCGAAAGATGTAAGTCGAATTAATCCCGATGAGGTTACGAAATCGGAAAAATAATAAAAAGCACAAACCAATAAATTTACAATAACCAACTCCGGCAAATCAGCCAACTCCGGTGAAACAGCTCCTAATGTCGCGTTTCACGGTTTACCCTGTGAAATACGAAGTAAATTTCTAGAGGGCAAGCACAACACGGAACACGAAACACAGAAAAAATTTTTAAACATATAAATATGAGGGGAAAATTGCAGAATGAAGAATTTTTATGGGCTTTTGTTCAATAAGAGAATTTTGTATATTTTTGACCACTTATTTACAATCTTATAGATACTCCCACTTATGGTAGAAAACAGTTTGAAAAACAGAGAGTTTGAGTCGACTAACTTCATCATTTTTTTATGGCGTTGGAAGTTTACGTTGATCATAATCACATTAGCAGCAGCCATTCTTGCAGCTATTTTTTCCGGACCGGCATTTATAGAACCCAAGTATAAAGCCAATGTCATTATGTTTCCTTCATCTACTAATTCCGTATCCAAATCCTTGTTAGCTGAAAATACTGCTAATGCGGAAGATATTATGGAATTTGGTGAAGAAGAGCAAGCCGAGCAGATGTTGCAAATCCTTAATTCTAATCCGATCCGGAGCCGCGTCATTGAAAAGTTTAATCTTATGGAACATTACGATATTGATCCGGATGCCCAATATAAGATGACGCAATTGTACAATACCTATGATGATAACATTAGCTTTAAGCGTACGGAATATATGGCAGTGGAGATTTCTGTATTGGATACGGACCCCGAAATGTCAGCCAAAATAGCGAATTATATCTCCGGTTTGTATGATTCCGTGAAGACAGAAATGCAGCGCCAGCGTGCCTATCAGGCTTATAAGATGGTTGAAAACGAGTATCATGAGTTGAAAGAAGAGGTTCAAACGATGGAAGATTCCTTATCGGTCTTGCGCCAGATGGGGATACATGATTATGAATCACAGGCGGAAAGGATTAATGAAGAGCTGGCAAAGCAACTGGCAAAAGGAAATCAGCGAGCCGTAGAACGACTGAATGAAAAATTAGAGTTGTTGGCCGAATATGGCGGTGCTTATGTGTCTATTCGGGATGCCCTCGAATATGAAAAGAAACAGTTAAGCAAGATAAAAGCCAAATATGAAGAAGCCAAAATGGATGCCGAGTCGGACCTGCCCCATAAATTTATTGTGGAAGAAGCTTATGCTCCCGAACGTAAAGCATATCCTATTCGTTGGTTAATTGTTGTCGTTTCAGCTTTAGGCGCTTTTATCCTGACGCTGATGACGATAATCATTTCGCAAAATATATCTTCAATCATTCGTAAAAATAAAGAGGCATAAACCTTGCCGGTAAACCAGCAAAATAAAACAAAGTTGTGGGTGTTTGGCGTGGCTTTTTTGTTTGTCGCGTTGAATGCAGTACTTATTGCCTATGAATTTTTCTGGCTGAGTATTATTCCTGTTGTGGCTTTGCTGGTTTGGATGTATTTGTTTGCCCTGGATAAAGTCATCTACCTGATCACTTTTTTAACACCTCTTGCCGTCAATATTAGCGATTATGATGCACGGCTGGCTGTGTCTTTGCCCACTGAACCCTTAATGGCCGGTGCCTTATTATTGTTTTTTTATAAAGCAATGATTGAAAGTCCTGTTGATAATAAAGTGATTAAACATCCGGTGTCGATTGCCATATTTATTAACTTAACCTGGGTCTTGTTCACCTCTGTGACCAGCGAACTGCCGATGGTATCATTTAAATATTTGCTGGCACAACTTTGGTTCATCGTTCCTTTTTATTTTATTGGATTGATGTTATTTCGCCATCCCCAAAAGATCAAGCTTTTCGGCTGGCTTTATTATATCTCTCTGATTCTGGTTATTATCTATACTACGGTCAACCATGCTATGCATGGATTTGACGGAGACATAGCGCACTGGATCATGTCGCCATTTTATAATGACCATACATCGTATGGTGCAATGATTGCTTTTTTTGTTCCTTTTGGACTTCTGTTGATAATCAGCAAGCAGGAGTATACAAGATCAACCCGATTACTTGCAGGGGTAATGTTTGCCATATTACTGACGGGGCTTATTCTTAGTTTTAGCCGTGCCGCCTGGTTAAGTGTTTTTGCTGCTGTGTTTGTTTTAGCTATTTTATTGTTAAAAATTAAATTTAAGTACATCATATACACTATCCTTGGCCTGGTGATTGTATTTTTCTCCCTCAAGACGGAAATCTTGCAACGGCTGGAAAAAAACAAACAAGACTCCTCGGCCACTTTTGCCGAACATATCCAATCCATGTCTAATATCACAACGGATGCCTCAAATCTGGAGAGGATAAACCGCTGGAGTTCTGCGCTTCGCTTGTTTGAAAAACGACCTGTAGTGGGATGGGGCCCCGGAACGTATCAGTTTGTGTACGGACCGTACCAATATTCTTATGAGAAGACGGTAATCAGTACCAACGCAGGAGATAAGGGAAATGCCCATTCCGAATATCTCGGCCCTTTATCGGAGATGGGAATCATCGGACTATTGTCGGTTTTATTTTTATTCGGAACTATTATTTACACCGGAGTTAAAGTGTATCAATATGCCCAAAACCGCTGGACAAAATATTTAGCCGCTGCTGTGCTATTGTCGTTTGTCACGTATATGACCCACGGATTTTTGAATAACTTTTTAACAAGAGACAAAGCTGCTGTCCCGTTCTGGGGCATGGCTGCTATTCTTGTGGCTTTAGATATTTATCACAAACACAAGACAACAATAAAACTTAAAGATAAAGAGGTTGATTGATCTTTGTCTTTTTGCTCTCTGTATCCAAAACCATTTCCTTTAGGGCTTTTTGAGAGGTTATTTGACAGTAACCTGCCAGACAGCTGAAGATGAGCCGGTGATGTGTTTCCTTAACATTATGTTTTATGGACAAGCCACCAATGACTACTAATGACAATGTTTTATGTACTGTTTTTTATAACAATAATAGCACATAAACATCCTTCCCGGATGGTCTTGCCGTTTTTAAAGAATCTCTGAGTCGCTATTGGTTTAGCGTGGGATATTTATCAACTCTTTACTCGTTCGGAATATTCGCGGGTACGTGTGTCGACTTTTATTTTTTCCCCATTATTGATAAATAAAGGAACACGAACAGTCGCTCCGGTTTCCACGGTAGCTTCTTTCATGGTATTTGTAGCAGTATCGCCTTTAACGCCGGGTTCCGTATAGGTGATCTCCATGTCAACAAAAGGAGGCAGTTCACATGTCAGTGGCGTTTCAGTGTCTGCATGAAACAAAATATCCACTTCCTGGCCTTCTTTCATTAAATCCGGAGCATTGATTAGATTTTCCGGTATATTGACTTGTTCAAATGTTTCATTATTCATGAAATGATACCCGGTGTCATCATTATATAAATATTGATGCGGACGACGCTCTATGCGTGCTGTTTTGATTTTATGTCCTGATGGAAAAGTCTCTTGTAAAACCTTACCCGTAGTTAAACTTTTGAGTTTGGTGCGAACAAATGCAGGCCCTTTGCCCGGCTTAACATGTTGAAATTCGATCACCTGATAAAGCTCATTATTCAGCTCAATACATATTCCGTTTTTAATATCTGAAGTATCTGCCATAAATTTTTGATTCAGTTGGTTTTTCCTGGCTGCAAAAATACAATAAAATTGATATTGCACAAATAACTTACTGCTCCTTCAGAAATATTTCCAAAGAGCTCAGATAGAATAATTACATTTGCAACGGAGAAATAAGTTGAAACCTCCATGGCGAAAATTTTTTCGACACACAGGAGAATGATTAACGGGCTGGACGAATTGGATAATGCAAAGAAAACAATGTCATTTATTGTCATTAGTAGTCATTGATGGTCATTAATGGTCATTTTCTATACTTCTGTGTCCGGTTCTGTCAAATATAACCGTTTCAGAAAGCCCTGATGCAAATGACTTAGAATATAGTAAAGCAAAATGACGCGAAGCAAATGACAGTAATAGATAAAAGTAAGAAAACATAATAATTACATTATCAGTGTTTTAAAAAACAATAGGTGATAAAAATCTTTTAAAGACTGTATATATGGAGACTCAATTATCAGCAGGATTAAAGAATAAAATTGAAAAGACAGTAGAAAAGCAAGACACAGCGGCAGCTTATGGTTCCGGGTTGGTTGAAGTTTATGCAACTCCGGCCATGATAGCGCTTATGGAAAGTACGGCATTACAGACCGTAGCAGAACATTTGCCGGAAGGCTACAACACAGTGGGTACGCACGTAAATATAAAGCATCTGAAAGCAACTCCGGTAGGGATGAAAGTTTACTGCGAGGCGGAGCTTTTAGAAGTTGACGGGAATAAACTTAAGTTTCAGGTGGAAGCTTTTGATGAAGAAGGAAAGATCGGGACGGGAGAGCATAAGCGGTTTATTATTGATGAACAACGATTTATGAAACAAATTAGCACGAAGTAATATTATGAGTAGAGAAAAACATACGCTTGTTGCCAAGACCATGGCCGGACTGGAGCCCGTATTAAAAAAAGAACTGGAAGCCATAGGGGCTGAAGAACCTGAAATAATCAACCGGGCTGTAATTTTTAAAGGGGACAATGAAGTCCTTTACAAAGCCAATTACTGGCCATATACCGCTTTGCGGATTTTGAAAATTATTGAGGAGTTTGATGCGAAGGATGAAAATGACCTTTATAACAAAATTAAACGCATCAAATGGTATAAGTTAATGGACCTGGATGGGACGCTTGCCATTGACACGTTTTTGCACAATTCCACCATGACGCACTCCCGATTTGTGTCGCAAAAAGTAAAAGATGCTATTGTAGACCAGTTCCGCGATATGTTTGAACGCCGTCCTTCGGTGGATACGGAAAATCCGGAGTTGAGAATTAACGTCCACATAAACAAAAATCATTGTACGATTAGTTTGGACAGCTCGGGGGATTCATTACATAAAAGAGGATACCGGCAGGAAACGAATAAAGCACCTGTTAATGAGGTGTTGGCTGCCGGCATGCTTAAGCTGGCAGGGTATGACGGCAACCAAAATCTGTTGGACCCCATGTGTGGCTCCGGTACCATTCTGATTGAAGCAGCACTGATAGCCAGTAATATGCCCTCAGCATTTTACCGGGAGGAGTTTGGGTTCTTTAAGTGGATGGACTTTGAACCGCTACTGTGGAGACAGCTCAAAAAAGAAGCTTTTCAGTTTCAGCGTGATCCCGAAGGGGAAATCGTGGGGTTTGATATGAACCAGAATACGATCACAAAGGCCAAAGCCAATGCCAAATTTGCTAAATTGCATCATGATATTGAGTTCAGGCAACAAGAGTTCAGCCAAAGCAAGAAACCTTTTGAAGAAGGACTGATCGTGATGAACCCGCCCTATGGGGAACGGATGAAAAAGCAGAATATGGACGATTTTTATAAAATGGTCGGTGACACTCTTAAGACAGAGTATGACGGGTTTAATGCCTATATCATCTCTTCTGATTTGAATGCCATAAAGAATATCGGACTAAGAACGTCAGAGAAAAATATTTTGTATAACGGAGCGCTGGAATGCCGCTATAATAAATATGAATTGTATGAAGGGTCCAGGAAAACAGCAAACGAAGAATAGCTGCTAATGTTGACTCTTCTTGTTTAAGAAAATGATGGCAGATGTGTAGAATGATGTTACCTATCAGTCTGTCTGATCTGTATTTTCCTCAATTTGTTGATTGCTAGAGTAAAGTCAAAAGATTATAACACCTCCGGACCGGAAATTCCGGCATGCTGAGGAGTGATTAAGCGAATTGACAAAAAACAATAAGAAACGGCCGGGCTAACCAATTCAGCGATCCAACAATTTAAATGTATGCTGGGGGCACTTTCTTTACGATTGAGCTAAAGTTAATTTTTTGATATGGGTTGTTTTTTGTAACTTTGTAATACCGCAAATCAAGAAACTATGAACCAAATAAGAAAAATTGCTGTCCTGACTTCCGGCGGGGATTCGCCGGGGATGAATGCTGCAATCCGCGCAGTTGCCCGTACAGGGTTTTATCACAACATGGATGTTTATGGTGTTATGAGAGGTTATCAGGGTTTGATCGATGATGATATGATCAAGCTGGATAATCAAAAAGTCGCTAACATCATTCAACGGGGTGGAACCATCCTAAAGTCGGAACGTAGCAAACAATTCGAAACCAAAGAAGGACGAAGAACTGCTTATGAAAACCTTAAAGCTCATAACATCGATGCGATGGTGGTCATCGGCGGGGACGGAACTTTTACAGGAGCAGATGTGTTTTGCGAAGAGTTTGATTTTCAGGTGGTAGGGATACCCGGGACGATAGATAATGATCTGTATGGAACAGATTATGCCCTGGGGTATGATACGGCCATTAATACTGTGGTAGAAGCTGTAGATAAACTCAGGGATACAGCAGGTTCTCATAATCGCTTGTTCTTTGTGGAGGTGATGGGACGTGATGCCGGCTTTATAGCATTGCGAAGCGGCATTGCTACGGGAGCTGAAGATATTCTTATCCCCGAAACAGAAACTTGTATCGATGATTTGATTGAGAAATTAAATCATGACAGACGGGAAAATAAAACCAGCGGCATTATTATGGTTGCCGAAGGCGATGATGCGGGAAATGCTTACCAGGTAGCCCGGAAAGTAAATGAAAATTTCCATGGATATGAAACGCGGGTAACCGTACTGGGGCACGTGCAGCGCGGAGGTGCTCCTACATGTATGGACAGGGTGCTGGCAAGTACGCTTGGCTATGAAGCAGTAAACTCATTGCTGAAAGGAAAATATGGCGTGATGATCGGGAAAGTAAAAAATGAAATTCAATATACGCCCTTTAAAAAGGCAGTGAAGCATCACAAAGTAGTTAACGAGTCTATGCTGGAGATGGCCCGGATTTTATCTCTTTAATTTATGGACGAAAAAAAGCCTCTGTTTGCTGAAGTCCTTTTGCCATTGCCGGTAAAAGGAACGTTTACATACCGCGTGCCGGTGGACTTTCGCGAGGAAGCGGAAGTGGGCAAACGAGCTGTGGTCCCTTTCGGCAGAAATAAAATTTATTCCGGTATTATTTATCGGCTCCATCAAAATGAGCCCCAAAAATATAAGGCCAAAGATGTTCGTAATATTCTGGATGAAAAGCCTGTGATTACCAGTGAGCAGACCAGACTTTGGGAGTGGATCTCCGAATATTATATGGCATTTATGGGAGAAACGATGAATGCTGCTTTGCCTTCGGCAATGAAACTGGCCAGCGAATCCAAAGTGAAACTGCATCCTGCTTATGACGGTGTTGTGAGCGATTTGTCCATGCCTGAACATAAAATCCTGGAAAACCTGGGTGATAATGTGGCTCTTTCTATCAAAGAGATAAGCAAAATTACCGGATACCGGAATGTGATGCCTGTCATAAAAAATCTGATTGAAAAAGAGTGCGTTATTATGCAGGAAGAACTGCAGAATACGTTTAAGCCTAAGAAAGAGCCTTTTTTACGCCTTGCCCGGGAATATGTAGACTCGGAACAGGAGTTGCAAAATCTGCTGGATAATTTCAGTAATAAAGCCTATCGCCAGATGGAGGTGCTCATGATGTTTTTGAGTAAAACCGGGAATGACCGGAGTGCTCTTGTAGCACGGAAACGAATTATTGCCGGGGACTCCAAATATAATGCGGCTATCCGTGCTCTGGTGGGAAAAGGAATATTGATAGAAGAAAAGAAAACAATTTCCCGTATAGACAATTTTAAGGCTGCCGAAGAAGTCGGCAACATTACCCTTACGGTGGATCAGGTGAAGGCTTTAACACAGATCCATGAAGGTTTTGCTAATGACAAAGTGAGTCTTTTGCATGGAGTGACATCTAGTGGAAAAACAGAAATTTACATCCATTTGATTGAGGAGCAACTTCAAAAGAATAAACAGGTCCTCTATCTTTTGCCTGAAATAGCTCTTACGGCACAGATAATCAACAGGCTGACTTATTATTTTGGTAATGAGGTTGTGGTTTATCATTCCCGTTTTAATGAACAGGAAAGAACGGAAACATGGAACCTTGTTTTAAATAAACAACGCCGGGTTATTGTGGGTGCCCGGTCTGCACTTTTTTTACCTTTCCGCGACCTGGGCCTGGTAATCGTAGATGAGGAGCATGATAACTCTTTTAAACAATATGAGCCTGCACCGCGCTATCAGGGAAGGGATGTGGCGGTTTATCTGGGACGGATGTTTCATGCCAGTGTCATCCTCGGGTCGGCAACTCCCTCAGTAGAAAGTTATGCTAATGCGGAGGCAGGAAAATATCATTTGGCAGAACTTCATAAAAGATATGGTGATATACAAATGCCGGAGATACAGGTTGCTGATCTGGTAAAAGCCTCCAAACAAAAACAGATGTATTCGCATTACAGCTATATGCTGTTGAAAAATATAAAGGAAACACTCGATAAAGGCCTGCAGGTCATTTTGTTTCAGAACAGGCGAGGGTTTTCGCTGCGGTTGCAGTGCCAGCAATGTGGCTGGATGCCGGAGTGCCCCAATTGCGATGTGGGAATGATCTATCATAAATATCAAAACAATCTGAGGTGTCATTATTGCGGGCATAAAGCCAAAGTGCCCGAGGAATGTCCGGAATGTGGAAGCACTGCTGTGAAGATGCAGGGATTCGGTACCGAAAAAATCGAAGAAGAGCTCCCCAATCATTTTCCTGATGTTAAGATTGCCCGGATGGACCTGGACTCAACGCGCTCCAAAAATGCGTATTACCGGCTGATTAGTGATTTTGAAGCCCGGAAGCTGGATATTCTTGTGGGAACCCAAATGGTTACCAAAGGGCTCGACTTTGACCACGTGGGATTGGTTGGTGTTATGAATATGGATAATCTCCTGGGGTTCCCGGATTTCAGGGCTTTTGAAAAAGCCTTCCAATTATTGGCTCAGGTTAGCGGACGAGCCGGAAGAAAAGGCGAACAGGGAAAAGTGATCGTGCAAACCAGACAGCCCTACCACTCCGTGATCCGGTATGCTATGAATAATGATTATCATGCCATGTTTAAAAGCCAGTTGCAGGAGCGGAAAATCTTTAAATATCCACCGTATTACCGCCTGGTGCGGATTACTTTAAAACATAAAGATCAGGATACCGTGTATAAAGCTTCACAGGTGCTGGCAGGAGCTTTAAGGGCAAGATTGGGAAAACGTATTCTGGGGCCGGAGTTTCCGGCTATCGCTCGGATACGTAGATTGTATCTGAGGAATATTTTAGTGAAAATTGCCAATAACGACGATAAGAAAAACATCAAGAAATTTATTCTTGATGAGATCCGTACATTGAGTAAAGAAAATGATTATAAATCAGTGAAAGTAGCGGTAGATGTGGATCCTGTTTAAAATTTAGTCTTTTTCATCCTCATCAATGATCAAAAAGATATCTTCGTCATCACGCTTCATTAAATATTTTTCCCGCGCGTATCTTTCCAGTGTTTTTTTGTTGGTCTTTAGCTCCATAGAAGCTTTTCGGTCTTTTTTGATCTCCTCTTTATAATAGGACTTCTCTTCTTGCAGCTCGTTTACTTTATTGTTTAGCCTCCATTGAGAGACCATATTGTTTTGATCAAAAAACATCATATAAATTGCAAAAACCAAAACAGTAATAAAATATTTGTTTCGAAAATAGGAAGGTATTTTATTCCAGTATTTTTGCATATATAGCTCTTTTTAAGTCTTTTTTATTTAGTTTTATTGGCTTCTGAAATTCTAAGGTTTCCCTTTTTAAGCTTGCTACAAAAATAAGAGTACAAATGCAGATTTCAAAAAAACTTGATAAAGTTATCAACGGAGGTTTGTTAAGCAGAACAAAATCATAAATTTAATCAAATTAGTAAAGCAAGTTATGTCACTAAAAACTTTTTAAGACTTACTTTTGTAATCTATTTGGATAAAGTAATAGAAAATAATGCGAAAAAATTGACAACAAGAATTAAAAGGAAAAACATAATAAGGCCATTACCCTTATTTTGAAAAATATCATCCTATGAAGAAGTATTTATATATCGTTTACTTTTTGATTTTATTAATTGTGGTTTATGTTGTCGGAGCTCTGATGGAGAATATTCTGGATAATACCCAAAAGAATTTGCCGGAAATACCTGCCGTACACAGCCATATTGTTAATGATAATAACAAAAACCTTTACTTTGAGACATCCGGTGGAGATAAATGGTCATTAAATTATCAGAAGCCGGAATACACGCTGGAGCAATTCCGATATGCTGCCGAAGGTTACGAAAAAGGAATTCGCTTTGACTTTGGAACCGACTTCGATGGCCTTTTGTATTATGGCTTTTCTAATCGTTCCAGGGAAGTGTCGTCATTTCCGGTTTTCTACAAAGAGTCTGCTGAGATCACCGATGGAAGAGCAAAAATTGATATTGTTGAAAACCTCTCCGGTAAATATGATATGGTAAACTGGGAAGAGAACGGTTCGGGAGAATTATTCTACAGGGTGTTAAATGAGAGCGGAGAAATGATTTACGACGGGAAACTATTTTTCCTGGGAAAAAGACCATTTCGTATCGGGGCATCTGTCATCGAAGGTCCTTTTGTCAATAAGGTTCAACCCGGAGAGGTCGTTATCTCGTTTAGGACCAATAAAAATGTATCTGCCCGCCTGGTGGTAGATGATCGCATTTTAAACAGTCAGTCAAAACAAAAACAACATGAAATTCGTGTTGATGGTCTACAGCCGGACTCCTCGTATAAGTATCATGTGTTATGTGACGAATTTAAGATCAGCTCTACGTTCAGAACAGCTCCGCAACCGGGTAGCCGAAACGCTTTTGTGTTTGGGTTTACTTCCGACAGCCGTGCCGGTAAAGGAGGAGGAGAACGCAACATCCATGGTGTCAATGCCTATATGATGAAAAGGATATCCGCTTTTGCTGCTTATCAAAATGTTGCTTTTTGGCAATTTACAGGCGATTTGATTGACGGATATTTGCAGAATAAGAAACAAACTGATTTGCAGTATGCCAATTGGAAACAGGCAGTGGAACCGTTTGCACACAATATTCCGGTATATACAACCATGGGTAATCACGAAGCTGTTACCATGAACTTTACTGAAAAAGAAGGTGATTATGGAGCAGCAGTCGACCGGTTTCCTTATCAAAAAGAATCTGCGGAGGCTGTTTATGCCGAACACTTTGTGAATTTTCAAAATGGACCAGATAGTGAAGATGGCGCTTCTTATGATCCGGTAACCGACAAAGATAAAACCAATGATTTTCCTTCCTATAGCGAAAATGTGTATTCTTATACATGGGATAATGTCGGTATGATTGTGATGAATTCCAATTATTGGTATGCGCCGGTAACAGATTTTATCCCGCAGATATCCGGTAATCCTCACGGGTATATTATGGATATCCAATTGAAATGGCTGGAGAAGGTTCTGCTGAAGATGGAGGAAAACCCCGATATTGATCATGTGTTTGTTACGCTGCATGCTACTCCTTTTCCTAACGGAGGTCATGCCAAAGATGGAATGTGGTATCACGGGGATAATAGTGTCAGGCCATACATAAATGGTAAAGCTCATGAAAAAGGAATAATCGAGCGTCGTGATGAATTTTTGGATTTGATGATTAACAAAAGCGACAAGACATTAGCGGTTTTATGCGGGGATGAGCACAATTACAATCGACTGTTGATCAATGATACAATGCCAAGATATCCCGGGGGTTATGATAAGCCAAAATTGAAGCTGGAAAGAAATTTTCTGCAACTGACAAATGGTTCGGCAGGGGCTCCTTACTATGCACAGGAAAAACTTCCATGGTCTGAAAATGTAAAAACATTCTCAACCCAGAATGCGTTTATTCTTTTTCATGTAAACGGGAAAAAGGTCAGGGCAGAAGTGATAAACCCTGAAACCTTTCAGCAAATAGAAACGTTTAAACTTCGATAAAAAAAATAAATTTATGAGTGGAAATACATTAATGGATCCTATAGGCCGGCTGATCGGATTGAGATATAAATCTCATCCCTGGCACGGAATTGATCTCGGGGAAACGGCTCCCGAAGTGGTTACGGCCTACATTGAGATGACAACAACGGATACGGTAAAATATGAAATCGATAAGCAAAGTGGATTTCTGAAAATAGACAGACCCCAGAAATATTCCAATGTGGTGCCCGCACTGTATGGGTTTATGCCCCAAACATTTAGTGCTGAAAATGTGGCTAAGTTTTGTATGGACAAAACAGGTCGTGAAGATGTGAAAGGCGACGGCGATCCCGTAGATATATGTGTGCTTACTGAAAAAGAAATCACACATGGCGATATTATTGCCAAAGTTCGACCTATTGGTGGCTTTCGTTTGCTTGACGGTAATGAAGCCGATGATAAAATCGTTGCTGTGCTCTTTAATGATGCCGTTTATGGCGATTACAAAGACATTGCCGATGTTCCTGATCTGATCATTGAACGTTTAAAACATTATTTTTTGACGTATAAAGACCTTCCGGGACGACAAAGCAATGTGGAGATAACGGATACTTTTGGTATCAAAGATGCTCATGAAGTGATAAGGCACTCGATGACGGACTATAAACATAAGTTCGACAGCCTGAATAATATGTTGTCAAGCGTTTAACTAGTGTCTGTCCATAATGTCCGTTATCTGCGTTGTTGCTCAAATTTAAATCCTCTAATCCGCCGGCTGGCGGATACTGCGGTTTAAAATTTTTTTCACAACATTATTTTTTTAAATGGTGTTCCCCGCAAGTATGCGGGGCAGGCTAAGAGCTCACTTCGTTCGGTTCGTACGCCCCCGATAAATGGGGGGTAAACTTTGAATTCGAACATTCTGAATCAAACACTCGACTTTGTTGACAGACTCTAACTAATAAGTTCTCCAAGTAAAGTAGCCGATGTGTAGCCGGTAACTTTTACCTGCACATACTGCCCTTTTATATCAGCAGAAGCCGGGAAGACGATTACTTTATTCTGCTGATTTCTGCCCATCATCTTTTTGGCATCCTTTTTAGACGGGCCTTCAACCAATACCGTGAAGGTTTTGTTTAAGTCGTTTGCATTGCTTTGTTGGGATAATTCCTGCTGAAGCTGAATGATTTCCTGCAACCGGCGGCTCTTAACATCTTCCGGAACATCGTCATCAAACCGTTTTTCGGCTAATGTTCCGGGACGTTCCGAATATTTAAACATGAATGCAAAATCATAACCTACTTGTTTCATCAGCGACAGGGTCTCCTGGTGATCAGGTTCTGTTTCACCGCAAAATCCGGCAATGATATCGGTTGTGATACCACAGTCCGGAATATGTTTCCGGATGGTTTCGATGCGATTTAAATACCAGTCACGTGTATATTTGCGGTTCATACGTTTTAAAACATTAGTACTTCCCGATTGCACTGGCAGATGTATGGCATTGGGAATATTCTCTGTCTCAGCTATGGTTTGTATTAATTTGTCGGAAATATCCTTCGGATGGGATGTGGCAAAACGAATGCGCAGATCCTTGTGAACAGCAGCTACTTGCCTGAGTAACTCCGGAAAGTCAAGATATTTTTCTCCTTCCTGGAAATTATACGAATTCACATTTTGACCAAGCAGGGTGATTTCCCGGTATCCTTTGTCATATAAGTTTTTTGCTTCATTGAGAATAGTCTCCGGGTTGCGGCTGCGTTCTCTTCCCCGCGTGTAGGGGACAACACAGTATGAACAAAAATTATTGCATCCCCGCATGATCGAAATAAAAGCTGAGATCCCTTTGGCATCCAGTCTTACAGGTTCTATGTTTTCATAGGTTTCTTCTTCTGATAGAATTACATTGGCCATCTGCTGACCTTCGCGGATGCCTTCTAACATTTCAGGCAAATGTCTATAGGAATCCGGGCCGGCAATCAAATCAACATCCTTTTGGGTTTTTAGCAAATCTTCTTTCAAACGCTCAGCCATGCACCCAACAACGCCTATTGTTGTTCCCGGTTTGTTTTGCTTCATCTTGCGAAATTCCTGAATACGTCCCAAAACTCTTTTCTCTGCATTATCACGAATGGCACAGGTGTTGACCAGAATTACATCAGCTTCGCTCATTGTCTTTGTGAGTTCATAGTCATTGTGTTGCATCACTGAAGCAATGATCTCGCTATCGGAGAAGTTCATCTGACAACCGTATGTTTCAATATATAGCTTTTTTTTCATCGTTTTCTTATTCAACCTGTTTTGTATAACGAGGATCAGTTAAAAAATTGTGTTGCAAAAGTATAAAAGGTAGTTTGAAAATGAATGATGAATGCTGTCTAAAAACATAGATATCTTTTTGTGTCTGAAAATCAATTTCCTATGCTTGTTGGTTAAGTTCTGATAATCAAAAGAAAAGTAAATGTCAGGCAGAGGGAAAGCGGTCATAAAATCAAAAATGGATTTTTAATTCAACTACCCGGGAAGAAGAAACCTTTTACAGGAGAAAGATAAAACCTGACTTTTGGGATCCCTCCTCACAGTGCATGTTTAACGATCTTTTAAGTTTGTATAAATAGTTGCATTAACAAATTTCGTTGAAAATGCTCTTAATATTGTTTTACCTTTGTGCCCTGTTTTTATTGACGATTAAACTCTTAATTTTATGGCAAAAAACCTGGTGATAGTAGAGTCACCCGCGAAAGCAAAGACTATTGAAGGATTTTTAGGTAAAGATTATACGGTCATGTCAAGTTTTGGTCATGTTCGTGATTTAGAAAAGAATAAGACGGGTGTTGATCTGGAAAATGGATTTCAGCCCAATTATATTATTTCTCCGGACAAGAAGAAAGTAGTTTCCGAACTGAAGAAGATGGCTAAACAGTCCGAAAGAGTATTGTTGGCATCTGATGAAGACCGTGAAGGGGAGGCTATTGCATGGCATTTGGTGGAGGCTCTGGATCTGAATTTGAAAAAGACAGAACGGATTGTTTTCCACGAAATCACCAAAAGTGCTATTGATAATGCCATAAAAAACCCACGTTCAATAGACTATAACCTTGTTAACGCCCAGCAAGCACGCCGTATCCTGGACAGGCTCGTTGGTTTTGAACTTTCCCCTTTGTTATGGAAAAAGGTGAAGCCTTCCCTGTCGGCAGGCCGCGTTCAGTCTGTGGCGGTTCGGATTATTGTGGAACGGGAAGAGGAGATCCAAAAATTCAAACCGGAGTCACAGTTTAAAATAACAGGCGATTTCAAAACGGATGGAAAAGTCCTGTCTACGGAGTTATCACAAAAAATCTCCGATCGCAATAAAGCCCGTGAGCTGATAGAGCATTGCCAGACAGCGGAATTTGAAGTCTCGAAAGTAGAGAAAAAGCCCGGGAAGAAATCTCCGGCGCCTCCGTTTACAACGTCTACATTACAACAAGAAGCCAGTCGCAAACTGGGCTACTCTGTCTCAAAAACCATGACGGTTGCTCAGAAATTATACGAAACCGGACAAATCACATATATGCGTACCGACTCTGTGAATCTCTCCGGAGATGCCATCGGTATGGCTAAAGATGAAATCCTTAATGAATTTGGAGACAAATATCATAAAGCCCGGAATTTTGCTACAAAATCCAAAGGTGCACAAGAGGCGCACGAAGCTATCCGGCCAACATATCTGAAAAATCATCAGGCAAATGGTGATAAGGATATGAAACGCTTGTATGAACTGATCTGGAAGCGAACAATTGCCTCACAGATGAGTGAGGCTCAAATTGAGAAAACCAATATTTATATCGATATCTCCGGGCGAAAAGAGAAATTTGTCGGCCGGGGTGAAGTCATTACTTTTGATGGTTTCCTTAAAGTATATCTTGAGTCATCCGATGATGAAGAAGATAGCGGCGAAGGACAGAAAGGTGTTTTACCTCCTATTCAAAAAGGGGAGCAATTGGTCCCCAAATCAATTGATGCTATTCAGCGGTTTTCCAAGCATCCTCCGAGATATACCGAGGCTTCTCTGGTCAAAAAAATGGAAGAACTGGGAATTGGAAGACCGTCAACTTATGCACCTACAATTTCTACTATCCAGAAAAGAGGCTATGTGGTAAAAGAAGATCGCGATGGTTTTGAAAGGAAATATCTTCATATTGCATTGGTTAACAGCAAGGTTATAGAGCAACAAAAAACAGAAAAAACAGGATACGAAAAATCAAAGCTATTCCCGACAGACATCGGTGTATTAGTAAATAAGTTCTTGCTGAGTTATTTTGAAAATATCATTGATTATGGGTTTACAGCTCAGGTAGAAGCAGAGTTTGACAAAATAGCACATGGTAAAGAAGAGTGGGATAAAATGATCGAGGATTTTTACAGTTCATTTCATCCCAAAGTCGTAGAAACCGAAGAGAAAGCAGAGCGTTTCCGCGGCGAGCGGCTATTGGGCGAGGACCCCAAAACCGGAAAGAATATCTATGCTAAGATAGGCCGTTATGGACCTATGGTTCAGCTTGGAGATACGGAGAGTGAAGAAAAGCCAAAATTTGCCGGGCTTCGGAAAGGTCAAAGTTTACAAACCATTACATTAGAAGAAGCACTGGAGCTTTTTAAATTTCCAAAGACAATAGGCGAATATGAAGGGGAAGAATTGGTTGTTTCAATAGGTAGGTTTGGACCCTATGTGCGTCATAAATCCAAATTTTACTCCATCCCTAAAGGAGAAGAACCAATAGATCTGGCAAAAGAACGTGCTATAGAAATTATTGAAGCTAAGCGCCAGCGCGATAGGGAGAGAACAATTAAAGAATTCCCTCAGGATGAAAAAGTGAAAATATTGAAAGGCCGTTACGGTCCGTACATTTCTATAGGAAAAGAAAACTTTAGAATTCCTAAAGACAAAACACCTGAGGAGCTCTCTTATGAAGATTGTCTGCAAATAGCTGAAACTTCTGGAAAAACCTCGCGTAAAAGTACCGGTAAGAAGACAGCTGCAGCAGGGAAAAAAGGTACTGCGAAAAAGGCCGGAGCCAAAAAATCAACAACGAAAAAGACGGCTAGTAAAAAAACATCAGCAAAGAAGAGTACATCAACAAAGACGACGAAGAAATCCGCTGCAGCAAAGAAGTCTTCCGGAAAGAAAAGTGAAACATAAGCACAAACTGATGGATTTATCAATCTATTTTGAACCTGTTTCTTTAGTAATTGAGGAAGATAAAGGAGCATTACCGGAAAAACGCCTGGCAAATGTTATCCGTTATTATCAACCAGGTGAACAATTCCCTGATCCAAGCGGATATGATCTTGCCATTATTGGCGTGAAAGAGGATAGAAACGCTCTGAACAATCAGGGGTGTTCTGAAGCTCCTGATCATATTCGGGAAAAGCTATACAAGCTATATCAGGGTACTCCTAAAACAAATATTATTGATTTGGGAAATATAAAGCCCGGAAATTCGGTGCAGGATACGTATTTTGCCTTAAGCTCTGTTATTTCCGAACTGGTTGAAAATAATATTTTGCCCGTGATACTCGGAGGTAGTCAGGACTTGACCTTCGCCCAGTATAAAGCTTACGAATCCTTGGGCAGAATTGTAAATATGGCTGCTGTAGATTGTAGCTTTGACCTGGGTAATGCTGAGGAAAATTTTAACTCCGGCTCATATTTGAGTAAGATTATATTACAACAACCCAATTACTTGTTTAACTATACGAATATTGGATATCAGACTTATTTCGTGGATTATGAAGCATTAAAACTGATGCAAAATCTGCATTTTGATATATACCGTTTAGGCAATATCCGCAAAGATTTAAAGGAGGTTGAACCTATGGTTCGCAATGCCGATATTTTAACCTTTGATGTTTCTTCCATTCGTCAGTCGGATGCCCCGGGGAATAAAAATGCCGGACCCAATGGTTTTTATGGGGAAGAAGCTTGCCAGATAAGCAGGTATGCCGGCATGAGTGATAAGATTACGTCCATTGGTTTTTATGAAGTTAATCCCGAACGGGATTACTACGACCAGACATCTCACCTTACGGCCCAGATGATCTATTATTTTATTGACGGATTTTACAGCCGGAAAGATGATGTACCCGCTCGGGATAAAACAAAATATATTCGACATATTGTCTTGTTAGAAGAATACAATCAAACAATAGAATTTTATAAAAGTAAAAAAAGTGATCGTTGGTGGATGCTTTTACCGTCTGCTCCTATAGAGAACTCTGGTATTAAAAGAAATGTGTGGATTCCTTGCTCTTATGAAGATTATGTATTAGCTTCGCATGAGAATGAGATACCGGATAAGTGGTGGAAAACCTATCAAAAATTGAGTTTGTGATAGGTTTATCTCCGGATTGATGTTATTTAGAATAAAAATAAATTAATTGTGTAAATATTTGTATAAATTTGTATTTTGCTTTTGTAACGATAAGATATATTGTAACTTTTTTCGGATTCTAAAGTAAAATTAAATAGACCAAAACAGCTGTTATTAACAAGAACTTGTTAGCTATTATAAATTTTTCTTATTTTAGCGCCAGTTTAGAAGAAAGTTTTTGATTTATGATAAAACGAATACTAACTTTATTACTTGCTATCCTTGCTCTGAATGTATATTCGCAGCAAGAAGCGCAATACAGCCATTATATGTTTGCTCCGGCAGCATATAACCCCGGTTATTTCGGACTTGAAGATGCCATTTGTTTAAATGGTATTCATCGCGAGCAATGGATGGGATTAGAAGCTACAACCCCTACGGGTGAAAGCTATAGTATTAATCCGGTAACCTCCATGTTGTCTGTGGATGCTGCAATACATCCCCTTTATGGAGGTATTGGGCTTAACTTTATGCAAGACGAAATAGGTCCGTTTACCAACACTATGGTCGAATTAGGTTATGCCTACCATCACAATATCGGACCCGGTAAGCTTGGCATTGGAATTATGGCCGGTTTTTTAGACCAGACTATAGATTTCACTAAATTTAATTATTTAGACCCCGGTGATCCCGTATTAGAAGGGGGAGGGAAAGAAGAATCAGCGATTGCCTTTGATCTGAAATTTGGCGGGTATTATCGTGTCCCCGGATCATGGTATGCCGGGATTTCCACTTCTAAGTTGCTGCAAAGTAAAATGGATTTAGGTAAAGATTTGGCAGGAGCAAAACTAAAACGGCATTATTACCTTACAGGAGGATATACCTTCCGTTTACCACATCCCGATTTTAAATTGGAGCCTTCTGCGCTAATCAAATCCGACCTGGCGGCTACACAATATGATCTTACCACACTCGTTTGGTATATGGATCAATTTTATAGCGGCTTGACCTATCGGCCCAATGATGCAGTCTCTGTTCTTGTCGGAATGAAAGGCTGGGCCAGTGCTGCAGGTATTTCCGGCGGAAGTGGAACATTCCAGGGATCAGGCAGTATGGTGGGTGTTAGTTATGATATTACAACATCTTCCTTAGGTGCTGATGGTAGAAGTGCCGGAACGTTTGAGGTATTTCTGCGGTATTGCTTTAATATTGAAATCCCTAAGGTGATGCATGGACATGAAATTGTCCGATAATTATTATTTTTGTAACCCGAGTAAGGTTTCTTTCGTTAAAGAAACTGATATGATAAAACGAACAAATATGATTTTGCAACCAAAAAAAGTATTAAAAAAGCTATTGTTCTTTGCTCTTGGGTTGGTCGTGCTTGCCAGCTGTAATAACTCTGGAAACGGTCAGCTGATTGGCGTACAAGACCGTGCGGATTGGTATCAACCCGATCCTTATGGGATGGCCTTTGTACCAATGGGAAGTTATCAGATGGGGATAAGTGATCAGGATGTACCTTATGCTCACGTTTCTCAAACAAAGACCGTATCCGTTCAGGCTTTTTATATGGATGAAACTGAAATTACCAACAATGAATATCGTCAGTTTGTCCATTGGGTGCGTGATTCTATTGTGCACCGTGTTTTAGGACTAATGGACGATCCAGAAATGTATGGTGAGCATTTTCTTCGGGATGACGAAGGTATGTTTATAAATCGTTGTTTTGAAAGTGGCGGGGAATGTTACGCTATAGACTGGTCTCAGGATATTGAGTGGGATAACCCTGAAGTTCAGCTGCTGTTGGAACAAGAAGGATATATGTTGCCTGAAGAAGAACAGTTTTATTATCGCAGCAAATTCGACTGGAGAAAGTTAAATTATGATTATTTCTGGATCGACTACCAAGCTGCTGCTTCCAGAAGCAATCGTGCACAAGGGTTAGAAGATCGTTCTGCATTTATTGTAAATCCGGATCCGATTAATGTATATCCGGATACGCTGGTTTGGGTTAGAGACTTTGCTTATTCATATAATGAGCCAATGACACAAAAATATTTCTGGCATCCTTCCTACGATCATTATCCGGTAGTAGGAGTAAACTGGAAACAAGCCAGAGCATTTTCAATTTGGAGAACACAATTGCATAATAGCTATCTGAGTTCTCAAGGTGTTTCCTTTATTAATGATTACAGGTTGCCAACGGAATCTGAATGGGAATGGGCGGCCCGCGGAGGTCTTGATTTGAACAAGTATCCATGGGGCGGACCCTATATTAGAAACAGTGATGGTTGCTTTTTGGCTAACTATAAGCCATTGCGTGGCAATCTGGTTGACGATGGCGGATTCCACACGGTTATCGTTGCTCACTATGCTCCTAATGACTGGGGTTTGTATGATATGGCCGGAAATGTAGCGGAATGGACATCAGATGCCTTTGATGAGTCTGCTTATAACTATGGTTCAGACTTTAACCAACAAATATCATACAATGCAAAAGAAGGGGACTCACCGGCTCAGAAACGTAAAGTGATCCGTGGAGGATCCTGGAAAGATATAGGATATTACATCAGAAATGGCGTACGTACTTTCGAATATCAGGATACTGCCAAATCCTATATTGGATTTCGAAATGTTCAGACGTATTTAGGGCGTGCCAAAGGCGATGGACCTGATGCATCAAATATTTATAACTAAAAATAAGAATACAAACAATAAAAACCAATAATCTAAAATCATGGGTATTAATAGTCTAGTTAGAAGTAGAGGATTTAAAAATTTCATGGCCAAACTTTATGGCTGGGGTGCTGCACTCGTTATTGGAGGAGCATTATTTAAAATTAACCACTATCCGGGAGCAGAGATAATGTTGATCATTGGTATGGGTACCGAATGTGTCATTTTCTTCTTTTCTGCATTTGAACCAGAACATGTAGAGCCCGATTGGAGTTTGGTATATCCGGAATTAGCCGGTTTGTATCATCCGGACGAAGTTAATGAGGAAGATATTCCAAAACCCGCCAAGCCAGGACAGCATAGCGGTCGTGGTGGAGGTCAACAAGTCGTGGACTCAACAACGCAAGAGTTGGATAAGATGTTAGAGGATGCCAAAATTGGCCCGGAATTAATTGAAAGTCTGGGACAAGGTTTACGCAGTTTAAGTGATAATGCATCTAAAATGACAGACCTTAGTAATGCTGCAGTGGCTACGAATAATTACGTTCAAAATATGGAAAAAGCCAGTGAAAGCGTTAATGAGATGAGTGAAACGTATCAAAAGTCAACTCAATTGTTAGAACAATCTTCCGAACAACTTCAAAAATCCCTTTCCGCAATTGATTTTTCTGATGTGGATACCGGAAAGTATAAAGAAGAAATCAAAAGAGTATCAGAAAATTTAGCCTCCTTAAATTCAGCCTACGAAATTCAGCTAAAATCAACTAATGAACAGGCTGAGGCAAATGCTAAGCTCAAAGACAATATGGAGCAGTTTGTGAATAATCTGAACGATTCTGCAAAACAGACCGAAGATTATAAACAAAAAGCCGCTGAATTGAGCGATAATGTAGCCCGCCTTAATAAGGTTTACGGTAATATGTTGTCAGCAATGAATGTACAACAAGGCTAATTTAATTATTTCTTTAATAAAATAAAAATATTGATTTATGGGTAATAGTCCTGGTTCTCTTAGTCCCCGGCAGAGGATGATCAACATGATGTACCTTGTGCTGACTGCTATGCTTGCATTGAATGTTTCAAAAGAAGTTTTAAATGCATTTATCGTAGTAAATGAAGGATTAGAGCAGACCAATGAAAACTTCAGCAATAAAACAAATATGCTGTATAGTGAAATGGATAAGCAATATGCATTAGACTCTGCTAAAGTGAAGAAATATTATGAGAAAAGGCTTAAAGCCGAAAAGATTTCTCAGGATATGGTTGAATATATAAAACATTTACAGAATATTGTAATTGCTTATACCGAAGAAGGAGATACTACAGATTTAACAACTACCTGGTTAACACCGGACGAGGAAAAAGAAGTTTCTGGCGAATGGCGCGAAAAACCGGTTAGTTTACTTTCTAATAGAGATAACTATGATGCACCTACACATCTTATGGTGCCTGATGGAGATAGTAACCCTAAAAAAGGATATGGGTATAAATTAAAGAATCGTATCGAAAGTTTCAAAGCGGAAATGCAATCATTGTTTGATGATATCGATACGACCGTACAAACAAATAAACTAAAGCTTGGATTAAATACTGATGATGTGTTTAATCGTTTTGAAGGAAAGGAAGTAACATGGCAGACGTATAACTTTTATCACTCCGTACTTGTCGCTGACCTTGTATTATTTAACAAAATTATTGCAGAGGTTCGAAATGCTGAAGCTGATGTGGTTAACCGTTTGTTATCTATGATTAGTGTTACAGACTTTAAGTTTGATGATGTTCAGGCAAAAGTTGTACCGAAATCCAATTACATTATTTCAGGAGATGAATATCAGGCTGATATTTTTGTTGCTGCCATTAGTAAAACGCAACAACCGGATGTATATGTTCTGGAAGGTGTAGACACTGCCTCAAGAAAAAGAATTTTGGAAGAAGGAAAGATTGTTCAAGATACGGCTTATGACGGCATGATAGATTATATTGCCAAACCCAGTGGAACCGGAGAAAAGTCATTTTCAGGTATTGTAAAAATGAGGAAACCAGGAAGAGCAGGGGATGATCCGGAAGATTTTAACTACTATCCGTTTAGTAGCAGTTATATTGTAGCCCAACCAACAGCCGTTATTTCAGCTACGAAAGTAAATGTACTGTATCGTGGCGTGGATAACCCTGTAGAGGTTTCTGCTCCAGGTATTGCTGTAGCAAATCTTAGCGTAAGTGCTTCGAATGCTCGTATTAAAGGTGGAGGCGGCCAATATCAAGTAAGACCAGGGGGTGGCAATAAAACTGTTGTTAATGTATCTGCCAGACAAGATGATGGAAGCACAAGACAAATGGGGCAAATGGAATTTCGTGTGAAGAGATTACCTGATCCGGAAATTGTGATTGCCGGTAAAAAATCAGGGGATCGTATTCGAAAAGTGGAACTGAAAGGCTCCAGGCTTTTTCCTTCCATGGGAGATGCATTATTTAATGTTTCCTATAAAGTAACACGTTTTACTATGGATGTTACCGTTGGTCAGAATACACAATCTTACAATACAACCGGAGACCGTTTATCTTCAGAAATGAAGCAGATCGTTAATCGATTGCAACGTGGTGCTACCGTCGCATTTAAAAATATACAGGTAGTCGGCCCTGATGGAAAAAGGCCTATTTCTGGTGTATTTTATACCATACAATAATACCATCAATAGGATGAAGAAGCTGATAAGAATTTAAATGGATTTCTAACATAGCACACTTCATGCTATTGAATAAAATAGTAGACTCATGAGACATATAGTAAAGATTTTAACGGCTTTAATCATGATCATCCCTGTATCAGAAATTTTGGCGCAGGGAGGTGTTACAGAAGCACCAAATCATGATGTGTTTGAAAGGACTGAGAATAAAAATAGAGAAGTCCTCGATTATGTACATGTTCGGGAGGCGGATGTGATGTGGCATAAAACAATTTGGAGACGTATTGATATGCGCCAGAAGTTTAATTTGCCCTTCTATTATCCTTTTCAGCCCAAAAATGGCCGTAAGAATTTTATGACAACAGTGAAAGAGGCTATTGAACAAGGAGAGCTGACGGTTTACAAGTATAATCTTATGAATGACCATTTCACTGAACCTCTATCAATCGAAGAGGCAATGCAAACCTTTACGGATTCTATTACACGTGTCGATTATGATGAGATGGGTAATGAAATTACAGTTCGTGAACCTGTGCCTGCCAATATGCAAGACATTTATGAGCTGGATATCAAAGAACAATGGTTTATCGACAGAGAACGTTCTGTTCTGGATGTCAGGATTATTGGAATTGCTCCGGTATGGCATCAGCCTGCTAATGAGGAGAATCCAAATGCAGTTCGTAAACCAATGTTCTGGATATATTATCCGGATGCCAGAGATGTATTTATCAATTCTCCGGTATACAATCGTGAAAACGATGCCAAGCGGTTAACGTATGAAGATTTGTTTGCCAAACGAATGTTTGATAGCTATATTTATAAAGAGTCTAATGTATACGACAGAGCAATATCCGATTATGCTTTGGGTATGGAAGCTTTATTAGAAGCAAAACGTATTAAAGAAGAAGTACGTGAAAGGGAAATGAATCTCTGGGAATACTAATCACAGATTAACATAGTAAAGATAAAAATAAAACTCCCTGCCGACAACAGGGAGTTTTTTAATGCTATTTTCGTATTTTTGTTTTCATGAGTTATGATTTCCTAAAAACACCGATAACTTATCTTAAGGGTGTAGGGCCCAAGAGAGCAGAATTGCTGCAAAAAGAACTGAATATTGATTCTTTCGGGCAGATGCTGGAGTACTACCCGTTTCGATATATCGACAGAACGAAAGTGCACAAAATCAAGGATATTAGCTCGGACATGACTTTTGTGCAACTGGTAGGACAAGTGCGATCCATGGAGACTATCGGTGTCAACAGGAAACAAAGATTATCCGTTGTTTTTGAAGATGATACCGGAAAAATTGAACTGGTATGGTTTAAAGGGATTAAATGGATAAGAGAAAAGATTCAGCCGAATCAACAATATTTAGTCTTTGGTAGACCAACAGTTTTTAGAAATTCCTTTAATATTGCTCACCCCGATTTTGAAATCCTGATTTCAAAAGAACAGTTGCAAAGTCGCGGTAAATTTCAACCCTATTATTCTTCTACAGAAAAGCTTAAGAATAAAGGGTTAAATGCCAGAGGCATTGAGAAAATCATGCGAAATCTTATTGCAGAGGCAGACGGAAAAATTCCGGAAACATTGCCTGACGACCTCTTGCAAGATTATAGCCTGTTGTCCCGTAATTTAGCCTTAAAAAATATCCATTTTCCCGGGGATCATGCTATGCTTGAAAAAGCCCGAAAAAGATTAAAGTTTGAAGAACTTTTCTTTATTCAGCTAAAGATCCTTGGGATGAAGAAAAGGGCGCATAAAGTACGGGGACACGTCTTTGAAAGTGTGAAAGACAATTTCAATTATTTCTATGCCAACAACTTGAAATTTAACCTTACGAATGCGCAAAAACGCGTGATTAAAGAGATCCGAAAAGATACGGCCGATGGCTATCAAATGAATCGATTACTACAGGGAGATGTAGGTAGTGGAAAAACGCTGGTAGCTCTTATGAGTATGCTTATAGCTCTGGATAATGGCCTTCAGGCATCTTTGATGGCACCCACTGAAATTCTGGCCGGACAGCATTTTAAAACCATTACGCAAATGTTGGAGGGTATGGATGTGAATATTCGTATGCTGACAGGTTCTTCAAAAAAATCCGAGCGAAATGAAATTCATCAGGGACTGCAGGAAGGAACAGTAGATATTCTTATCGGAACCCACGCTTTGATAGAAGATAATGTGATGTTCCGGAATCTCGGATTTGTTGTTATTGATGAACAGCATCGCTTTGGCGTTGCCCAAAGAGCAAAATTATGGAAAAAAAATACGATTCCTCCCCATGTGTTGGTTATGACAGCTACACCTATACCTCGCACACTTGCCATGACGGTCTATGGCGATTTGGATGTATCGATAATTGATGAATTACCTCCCGGGCGGAAACCTGTAAAAACATATCACTTTACGGATGCCAAACGCCTGAAGGTTTTTGCTTTTATGAAAGACCAGATTAATAAAGGAAGACAAATATATGTGGTTTATCCCCTGATCAATGAATCGCAAAAATTGGATTTGAAAGATTTAATGGACGGATATGAAAGCATTGCCCGTGAATTTCCCTTGCCGGACTACGCTATATCTATTGTACATGGACAGATGAAACCCGAGGCCAAAGACTATGAAATGCAAAGATTTGCCAAAGGAGAAACCCAAATTCTTGTGGCTACTACGGTCATTGAAGTAGGTGTAGACATTCCCAATGCCTCCGTTATGGTTATAGAAAATGCCGAACGCTTTGGTCTTTCTCAACTACATCAATTAAGAGGCAGAGTAGGCCGTGGAGCTGAACAATCTTTTTGTATTTTGATGACAAAAACCAATCTGACACAGGATGGCCAAAAACGAATTGCTACCATGGTACAGTCCAGTGATGGGTTTAAAGTTGCGGAGGAAGATATGAAGCTTCGCGGACCCGGGGATATCGAGGGAACTCAGCAAAGTGGTATCCTTGATCTAAAAATCTCCG
Organism: Bacteroidales bacterium; assembly: GCA_021738505.1. GTDB lineage: Bacteria > Bacteroidota > Bacteroidia > Bacteroidales > PWNQ01 > PWNQ01. The sequence goes on from JAIPBW010000021.1 coordinate 27,183, forward strand.
ATATCGTTCAGGATGAAAAAATTCTTAAACTGGCACGAGAAAAGGCAAATCACCTTCTGGAACAGGATCCTGAACTGAAGAGTGAAAAGAGTTTACCTGTACGCAAGTATTTAAAGTATTCCGGCGATAAAGTGGCAGACTGGAGCCGCATTAGCTAATAGCAATTTGTAAGGTTCAAGCCACGAACTTTTTGAATTTATCCTTACTTTTGCTTCCTCGAAATTAATTAAATCAATACAAGCATGAAGATCTCCTATAATTGGCTAAAACAATATGTGGACTTTGATTATTCTCCACAACAACTTTCTGAAATATTGACCAATACAGGTCTGGAAATTGGAGGGCTGGAAAAATTTGAATCCATCAAAGGTGGATTGGAAGGTGTTGTAGTGGGAAAAGTACGCACCTGCACGAAGCATCCGAATGCTGATAAATTAAGTGTAACCACCGTTGATGTGGGCGAGCAAGAGCCATTGCCTATTGTTTGTGGCGCGCCTAATGTGGATGAAGGACAAAAAGTGCTTGTAGCCAAAGTAGGAGCAACGCTCTACCCGGAGGAAGATAAACCTTTCCCGATCAGGAAAACCAAAATTCGTGGCGAAGTTTCCGAAGGGATGATTTGTGCTGAAGATGAACTGGGATTAGGTTCATCTCATGAAGGGATTATGGTTTTAGATGATGATAAGCAGATAGGAAAACCGGCAAGTGACTATTTTGATGTGGAGCAAGACTGGACACTGGAAATTGACCTTACGCCTAACAGAGCTGATGCCACATCTCATATCGGTGTTGCCCGGGACGTTATTGCTGTTATCAACAGGATGGAAAAGGAGAATAAAGTTACTTTAAAGATCCCTGAAATAAGCGACTTCCGGGTCGATAATAATGACCTTCAAATTCCCGTAGAAATACGCGATCAGGAAGCTTGCCCACGGTATTCTGCCGTAACTCTTAAAGGGATTAAAGTGGAAGACTCTCCGGAATGGCTAAAAAACCGCCTGAAGGCAGCCGGACTCAGGCCCGTTAACAATGTAGTGGATGCTACGAATTATATCATGCTCGAAACAGGACATCCGCTTCATCCTTTTGATGCCGCTCAAATAGAAGGAAATAAAGTTATTATCCAAAGATTACCCGAGAATACAGGTTTTCAGACGCTTGACGGGGTGGAGCGAAAGCTTAGCAGTGAAGATCTGATGATCTGCGACTCAAAGAATCCCATGTGTATTGCAGGGGTTTTTGGCGGGATAAATTCCGGTGTAAAGCAAGAGACAACCGATCTCTTTTTAGAAAGTGCCTATTTCAATCCTACATCTATTCGAAAAACCTCAAAACGGCATCAATTAAAAACAGATGCCTCATTTCGCTATGAGCGGGGTGCCGATCCTAATGTTACATTATTTGCCTTAAAACGTGCGGCAATGCTTATCAAAGAAGTGGCAGGAGGCCAGATAGCTTCTGAGGTAATAGATGAAAATCCGGGCAATTTGAAACCCTGGGAAATTGATTTGCATTATGAGAAATTGGATAATCTTGCCGGAATGTCCATCGAAAGGCCAATTATTGTTAAGATTTTGAGTGATTTGGGCATGGAAATTCTTGAAGAATCAGTGGATAAAGTAAAAATGTTGGTTCCCACATTCAAAGTAGATGTAAAACGGGAAGTGGATGTTATTGAGGAGGTTATGCGTATTTATGGGTATAATTATATTCCATTGCCAGATAAAATGCAGATATCATTATCTCATTCTGAAAAGCCGGACCGGGACCATCTAACCAATATGATCTCTGACTTTTTAAGCTCCAACGGCTTTTTAGAAGCCATGAATAATTCGTTGACAGCTTATCAAAATGCGAACTTATCGGAGAATATTGATTCCGGGCATTTTGTGCAAATATTAAACCCTCTGAGTCGCGAGCTTAATGTGATGCGACAAGATTTGCTTGTTGGTGGTTTACAGACAATTAGTTACAATAGCAACCGGCAAAATAAAGATTTGATGTTTTTTGAGATCGGAAAAACATATCATTATAATCCCGATTTGGATAAAAAACAGGATGTACGTAAACGATATATTGAAGATCACCGTCTTGGGATATTTTTAACCGGTAAAAAATTCAGGGAAAACTGGAATAAAAGCGAAGATGCTTTTGACTTTTATGATGCCAAATATTGGGTTCACAATGTAGTGAACCGTATGGGAGTTGATAGTGAAAAACTACAATCAAAACCATCCTCCAGAGATTATTTTTCAGAAGGGTTACTCTACCGGAGTGGAAAAAAAGAGATTGGTCAGTTTGGTAAAGTCAGCCGTAAGATACTTCAGAAATTTGATATTGAGCAGGATGTTTTTTATGTGGACATCGCCTGGGATACGTTAGTGGAAATGACAAAGGATTCTGGTATTGCCTATCAATCATTGCCAAAGTACCCTGAAGTTCGTCGCGATTTGGCTATGCTTCTTGATAAGGAAGTTGAATTTGAACAACTAAAGCATCTGGCCTATGAAAAAGAAAGAAAAATTTTGAAATCGGTGAGGCTCTTTGATGTTTATGAAGGAAAAAATGTTCCGGAGGGCAAAAAATCGTATGCAGTTAGTTTTATCCTGCAAGACCCCTATAAAACACTTACAGATAAGCTTATTGATAAAACAATGAAAAAATTGCAACAAACTTTTGAGCAAAAGTTGCAGGCTGAAATACGTGGTTAATGTTGCCCAATCCTGATGATGCAGGTTAGAATAAATGATGGTTCCATGATAAGTTTCATGGAACGGAATGAATTATTCTGATTGCTGATTATGCATAAAGCGGTGAAATTCGCTTGTTTTTTCATCCGGAATGATAATCAGATCGCCCTTTTTATCTCCTTTGTCTTCTATCATTATTCCGTCTTTTAACACAAAGGTTTGAAAGTTGTTTTTATGAAAGAGGTCCATAATTTGTTTTCGGGCTTCTCCATTTGTTTCTACAAACAGGATGGGTCTGAATTTCATAATTAAAGACTCCATTTCCGGAATAATATATACTTCATAGCCTTCCACGTCGCATTTAATAAAGTCGAGACGGTTTAAATCAGAAAATAATTCGTTGGGATTTCGCATCTCAGCGTCAAACTCAATATCTACATCATCATTGGCCCTGGAGTTTTTATCAAGGATGAAGTGCGAGCCGGAAGCAATATACCCTTTGCTTTTCATTGTGTTGTTTCCCAGGCTGATGGTCTTGTTTTCCTGTCCCAGGGCATAAGGTAAAATCTCAATGTTATCGAATCGTTTTGTGTTTGCACGCAAAACTTTTAAAACAGGTTTGACAGGTTCAATGGCATAAACCTTCCCTTCTTTCCCGGCCAACTTAGCCATTGGAACAGAATAATAACCCAGATTTGCTCCGATATCTATGCAAGTATCTCCTTTTTTTATAACTTTTTTCAGGAAGTACTGATATTCAAAAAATGGATTGTTTCGAAGTATCCCGGTTTTATAGGAATATAAATAAAGCTTGCTAAGGACCCAGAGGTAAGTTTCAAAAGGCAAAATATTAAAAAGTGATTTCCGGATCAGACTATCTTTCTTTTTCATGATTTTTGTGTTTGTTTCTTCACTGCAAAGGTAATATGAAACGAGTATGTTTTTAACCATTATTAAAAAAATGGTAAATCTTTATTAAAAGCCTTTTCTGAGGGCGAATGAACCTGCATTATGATATTTGTAGCTTAGCTCAAATGTATCCGGCCCAAGAAAAAGGGAGCTTTCCGGACAGTCATGAATTATATATCGCGTACGATGATTTCTACCCTTCGGTTCTCTTGCATTTCTTCTTCTGTTCTGGCATAAGGATTAATCATTTCTCTGTTGCTAAAACCTTCTGTTGTCAGTCTGTCTGTTTTAATACCCCTTCTTTTCAGATACCGTTTTACTGCCTCGGCACGACGTTCGGATAGTTTCTGAAGATAATCTTGTGAGCTTTTATCCTTCCAGTGATAAGGTTGATTAACATGTCCATGGATGGCAATTTTCAAATCAGGATTTTCTTCCATGATCGTCAATAAATTTCTTAAAGTTTCATAAGAGTCGCGCTTAAAGTTTGCCGTACCCGGATAAAAGTAAAGGTTTTTTAAAGTAAGATTGTTGCCTTTCTCTATTTTAGTTAAGTCAATGGTTACATGCAGTACAGTATCTGTTTCGGGTGTTTCAACGCGTGTGATCTCTCGAAAATAATTTTCCGCTTCTGCCGTGATTGTATATTTCGCTCCGGGGCTTAACTTTGCTGTAAGTTGACTGATATCGTTTTTCTTCAAAAAAACCTGATCACTTCTCGGATAACCTATTTTAATCCGGGCATTTTTCAGCTCACCCGATTTTTTGTCCTTTACAGTGATAATAACATGCTGCTGCTTTTCTCTATCTTCTTTTTGACCTGGTTTTTCCGTAGTTGTGTCGGTTTTTTCTCTGAGATTATAATGTAGTTTCAGAGTGTGTCCCTTTCCGTTTTTATAAACATTATCCAGTACCAGCAAGAATGTATCATTCTTTGATATTTCTAAATCTTTACTGAAGTCATCTCCCGGTCCCTGGTTGACAAATTTATGTTCTGCTCCGCGACGTAATCCCGTTTTGCTGTCAATTGATTTATTATTGCGTGATATATTGCTTCTTATCGGGTTCACTTCTTTGTTCTTGATTTTCCTGCAAAAATTTCCTCCTTTTTTCTCAAATAGTAAAAAGTCATAATCATCCTCGATGGCTTCCGGGATGATTGTAAATTCCAGCCTGCCGTCTCCGGGAGCTACAAATTCGTACCATACCGTATGATGTTCGCGGTGAAAAGCATATTTACTGGTAGGCTTGCCGGAAATCTCCATTTCGCTACCGGGGCCTTGCGGGGCCGTGGTTGGGCCAAATACCGTGTCGGTCAAAAAGATGGCTCCGGAACAGTCACTGCTTTTGGGATGTAGTGTATCAGTTTGTCCTGTAGCAACATGTCCCCAAAATATGACGAAAAAAAGAAGAAAGAATTTTTGAAGCGACATGAGATTCTTTTTAGTAGGTTTATAATGGATACTTTATCTTTGGATGACCAGTTTCTTTGTGCTTCCGGTATCTGAATTTAATTCCCTTAGATGGACAAAATAAATGCCCGGTTTAAAACCGGAAACGCTTATTTGTTTTTGGTGTGTCTCCATACTACTTGTGTTGATTAATTGTCCGTTAGGATTGTAAAAAGAAATACGGATTTTCCTGTTATGAGTTTTCTTTATTGTTACCATTTCCTTTGCAGGATTGGGAATAATTTGATAAATTTTTTCTGTGTCTTCTTTTTCATGGTACCCCAAAGATTTATCATAACGTGCCAAAGTATAGTATCCTTTGCGCAATGTATCTACGATAAGACTTCCGGCGAAAGCTGAACCGCTTTGAGTGAAAGATACCGGCCGCCAGGGATCGGAAAGGTTACTTTTATGGAGTATTGCAATCGAATCCATGACAGATTGAATAAGTTCGGCATCCAGGCTATTTGTTCTCTGATACCGGAAACTTCCTTTAGTATGAAATCCATTCGAAAACACACCCTCTACCTGCCAGTATCGTTTCCGCGAGATGTGATAAAGAGAAGGTTGGATATTGGAAGAGTCCTGTGCCCCGATCCAGTGGTGAGTAATCCTGACAAAAGCAGAATCCGGGATGTCTTGTATGTCCAGCTTTGCATAAGTATCCGGGAATTCCACTATCCCTTTGTTTTTTAACGTAGTATAATAGTCAGTAGTGGCATCCGATATTTTTTCATTGGGATCGGCTAAAACATTGACTGGCTTTTCCGGCAGATTAAACAGAGCAACCGTATCTGCACCGGAAAAAGTTACTGTTTTATAAATGATTTCCTGATTGTCCATTAAAAAACCTAGCTCCAGCTTATTGCTGTTGGCATATTGAGATGTGCCGACAAGCCTTTGGTTGATATAAACTTCAGTGTTAAACTGGGAAGGACCGGTGATATAGTTGAAGGAGTCAACGGAAAAATGAGAGAAACCGGGACGGTATACCCAGGCATCAAAAAAGTCGTCTACATTGATACCGGAATAGTTGTTGATAAACTGATTCATGTCTGCTGTAGAAGCATTATCAAAAGCAAAGCTGTCAAGATAAGCTTTTGTAGTTGCAAAAAAGAGGCTGTCACCCAAATAATTCCGAAGGGAATGGACAACAGTCGCTCCTTTATCGTAAACAGTCGCTCCATAGGTGTACTCATGAGGGATACCGTATAAAGCACGATAGCCGTTATCTTTTATGTGCGCCTCCTGAACAACTTCATGTAGTTTGCTTCGCATATAATCTTTATATCCTTTTTTGCCATTAAGGCCTTCATGAGCAATAGCTTCGCTGTATACGGCCCAGCCTTCGTTAAGCCACATGTCCAGGGCAGTTTCGCATGTTACCAGATTGCCGAACCAACTATGCGATAACTCATGAGCAATCAAATCCTGATAATTTAATGTGCCATCAATAGCATGGCGCGGAAATGCAATGGAAGTAACGTGCTCCATGGCACCTTTTACAGTTCCTGTATAACCGACCCGGGGCCAGCGATAAGGCCCGAAGGCTTCTTCATAAATGCCAATAATATCCGTTAGGTTTGCAAATGAATTAATGGCATCACTGGAGTCTGATGGAGACACATGTAAGTAAACCGGGATGTCGCCTTGTTGACCGGTATAAGTTTGTTCGATCACTGCAAAGTCTGAAACAGCTATAGAAGCTAAATATGTGGGGATCGGCTGTTTTAGGCTCCAGTGCCAGGTTTTGTCGCTGTTGGTATGTGTTGTTACCGAGTCTTTGGTCCCGCTGCAAACAGCCATATTTTTTGCTTTTGTGCGGATGTGAAATTCATACGTTGCATGATCCGTAAAATTGTCTGCACAGGGAAACCATACTTTACCGTAGTTATGCGGGTTGGCTTTGAAAGCGATCCCAAGATTATAAGCCAAACTACTGTCTGAAAGAAAATGAAAACCTCCCCAATTGGCTGCTTCTACAACAGGTTGACCATGATAGTATACTCTTGTTGAGATAGTGTCTCCCTGGCCAATGATATTTTCTGCAGGAATACTTAGCAATGTGTCATTATATTGAAATGACATGGTTTGCCCGTTAACCAATACGCTATCAACATTCAAACCTAAGAGGTCAAAATAAAGATTTTTTTGTTGTTGCGTTTGCGGTAGAACCTCTGCATCGGAATATCCGGATAATGTTTGGTGGGATAAATGAACCAGGTCAAGATTGATGTCATAATGAATAACATCCATACTGTCTGTGGCAGCAACATTTTGTCCATACATGAACTGTATGGAGATACAAAAAATTGATAATAAAGTAATTATTTTTTTCATCGTGTAAAATTAATTTTCAATAATAATAAAACCTTTTTAACCTGTATTATTTATGCATTAAGTTTAGGTCAGATGCAAGGCGTCGAAAATCGCAGACATAGTGTTCTGTTTTAAAGCCTGCCCCGTATTTATCGGGGGCTTTTCCCGCCTATTCGGCGGGACAGATGGCCTGAAATTAATGCACTGGTAAAAAATAAATAATATATAGTTTTAATTGTATTTTTATGTTCTAATTTGATAAATAAATATAACTTTTTATTTGTTTTTTATAAATAATTCAGGTTAAAAGCATATTACCTTTGTACTTTTGATACATCAGAAGTCTAAAGTCATGCCAATAATGAAACGTTTGGGTTTCAATAATAGTGTTTTCATAGAAAGGCATGTGTTTTAGTGTTCATGTTTACAAAGTGTTATGTATTTTTTTGAAGTTAATAAATATCTTTTTGTTTTGGCTCGAAAGTATAAAATAATTATTAATTTAGTTCTGTCTAAGAGAATAAACCCAATACACGCGATGTTGCAGATATGCAATGGCTTCGGGAAGGAAAATCTTATTAGTGGATTGTGAAGACGAAAGTCATTTTATGCAAGATTTGAATTGGGAGCGGAAATATTATAATTAGAGTCTGTCTATAATGTAAGTGTTTAGTTCATAATGTTCAAGTTCAAAGTTTACCCCGCATTTATCGGGGGCTTGCGAAGTATTTAAAACCAAGGAGTCCCGATTGGAACATCGGGATGACTGTTTTAAATACGAGCATAACGCAGAAATTGGACATTATGGACAAACACTAATAAAAATTACTAATCATGTCTATGATTAAAAAACATTCGATACTTGTTCTGGTTAGCTTATTTTTAAGTACATCATTATTTGCCCAACAAGAAGAGAATATATGGACGTTGGATCGTTGTTTAAATTATGCCGAAGAGAATAATTTAAACGTAAAATTGCAAAAATTGAATGTGGATAGAAGCAAGGCTATGCTGAAGCAGCAAAAAGCCGGGATGGCTCCTGATTTGAGCGCTTATGCACAACATGATTATAATTGGGGTCGCACTGTTGACCGTTTTACGAATGATTTTGCCAATACACGGATATTATCGCAAAACTTTTATATAAGCTCAGGAGTCACCCTCTTCAACGGATTTCGCATGCTTAACAGGCTAAAAGAAAGACAGTTAGCTTTGGAGGCCACGCGTATGCATGTGGAAAAAACCGTAAATGATATCCGGTTGTCTGTGGTAACCGCCTATTTGCAGGTGCTTTTCAATAAAGAGCTGGTTGAAGTAAACAAAAATCAGTTGGCATTGACTCAACAACAGGTTGAGCAGACCGAAAAGCAAGTTAAAGCCGGAGCTCTTGCAAAAGGAGCTTTGCTTAAAGTAAAATCCCAGTTAGCTCAGGAAAAATTAAATTTGGTTAACGCACAAAATCAACGGGACTTAGCTGTTCTGGAGCTAAAGCAGACGCTTGAATTGCCGGAGGATGTACCATTTCAGGTGCCTACACCTGAAGTGGATCTGCCGGAAAATATCCAAATCAATAAGTCGCCCCGGCAAGTATATGAATATGCTAAAGATAACCAACCCGCAATTCAGGGAGCGAGATTGAATGTTAAAAGTAAAGAGAAGGCGTTAAGTGCTGCTCGCGGAGCAGCTTATCCCAACCTTCAGGTGCAGGCTTCATACGGTACGGGTTATAGCGGAGCCTCTAAAGAACTGACAGATCTTTCAGTTACCGGATTCTCTCCCAATGGAAATATTACACAGGCCGGCGATACTGTGTTGTCCCCGGATGTAGTCTATGACAACAGGGTTATTCCTTTTAAGGACCAAATTGATAATAATAGTAATTATTCTTTAGGTTTGAGCCTGTCTGTCCCCATATTTAATGGATTGCAGCGCAGGACGCAAATACAGACCTCAAAAATTGAAGTGGAACAAGCCAAAATACAATTAAAACAAGAACAAAATGCTGTCCGCAAAACGATAGAACAAGCTCATGCAGACGCAAAAGCTGCCCTTAATCGATATTATGCCGCCCAACAATCGAAAGAGGCTTCATTGTTAGCCTTTCAGGATGCACGGCAAAAATTTGATGTAGGGATGATCAATGCGTATGAATATAATGATGCTAAAAACAAATTGAGTCAGGCAGAGTCTGATTTATTGCAAGCCAAATTTGAATATTTATTCCGGAAGAAAGTATTGGATTTTTATCTGGATAAACCTTTAATATTTGACGAGTAATTATGACGGCTTTGGAGTTGTTGGTAGAGCAAGAACAAAAAACAAAAAATCAGGACAGCAAAAAAGATAAAATCGATGAAGAAAAGAAGAAATCTTATTATCATTGGAGTCGTTGTATTAATAGTTCTATTGATAATTGCTAAAAAACAAAACTGGATTGGCAAGCCTGAAGCCGTTAAAGTGAGTACTGAAAAAATCAAAAAACGGGATATTATAGAAACAGTTAATGCCAATGGTAAAGTACAGCCTGAAACAGAGGTTGTGATTACGTCTGATGTCTCCGGGGAAATTATTCAGCTTTTTGTAGAAGAAGGCCAACGAGTAGAAAAAGATGATTCCCTTTTGCGCATTAATCCTGATATATATCAATCTACGGTGGATCGACAGGAGGCATCATTAAATACAAGTAAAGCGAACCTGGCTAATGCTAAGGCACGGTTGGCGCAGGTGAAAGCCCAATTTAAAAACGCAAAAAATACTTTTGAGCGAAGTAAAAAACTCTTTGAGCAGGATGTTGTGTCTGAATCCGAATACGAAAAAGCATTTTCATCTTTTGAATCAGCTAAAGCCGATGTGCAGGCAGCAGAGCAGAATGTGGTAGCGGCAGAATATTCCGTAAAAAGTGCCGAGGCTTCGCTTAAGGAAGCACGTGATAACTTGCGAAAGACAACCGTTTATGCTCCGATGTCCGGAGTGGTTTCACGTTTGGAAAAAGAAGTCGGAGAGCGGATTTCGGGAGCTTCTCAATTCTCTGCCGGAACCGAGGTCATGCGAATAGCTGACCTTGAAAACATGGAAGTGAAAGTAGATGTTAGTGAGAATAATATCGTTTTGGTTGAACTTAACGATACCGCTGATATTGACGTTGATGCCTATCCTGATCGCAGGTTTAAAGGAATAGTCTCTGAAATGGCTAACTCTGCCAATCAATCCGGAGGTTCTTCGGATCAGGTTACTAATTTCGAAGTAAAAATTAAAATGCTTCGATCATCCTATGATGATCTTATTGATACATCAGAAGTGCAAAGATTTCCGTTTCGCCCCGGAATGTCTGCTAATGTGGATATTCGTACCGAACAAGTATCCGGAGTTGTGGCTGTACCTATTCAGGCTGTGATTGCCCGGGAGGATAATAAAAAGAAAAAAGACGAAAAGACTACCGAACAAGTATATACAAAATATGTATTTCAGTACAAAGATGAAAAAGCATTGCTGACAGAAGTCAAAACAGGCATACAAGATGACCGGTATATTGAAATTAAATCAGGAATACAACCGGAAGAGGAAGTGATTGTGGCGCCTTATCAGGCTATTACGGAAACGCTTAAAGATAGTATGTTGGTTAATAAAGTAGACCGAAGCCAACTGATGATTTTTGAAAAATAGAATGTGAAATTATTATGGCAAAAATATTAAATATAGAAACTTCTACACGAATATGTTCCGTTTCTTTGGGAGATGGGGCTAAAATCCTTGCTTCCCGAGAACAACGTGATACATTTGAACATGCTAAAATCCTTCACCCCTATATAACTGAAATCTTGAGTGAAGCCGGACTGGATTATCCGGAACTGGATGCAGTGGCGGTTAGCGAAGGCCCCGGCTCTTATACGGGTTTGCGAATTGGAGTATCTGCAGCTAAAGGAATTTGTTATTCCCAGGATATTCCTCTTATTGCCATTAGCACGCTACAGGCTATGGTTATGCACGCTATTGATGAATTAAATCCTACAGATGGTCTGCTCGCACCTATGATTGATGCAAGACGACAGGAAGTTTATACTGCCGTTTTTGACGGGGAAGGATCTCAGGTGAAGCCCGTAGCTGCTGAGATAATTAATCAGAATTCATTAGAGGAATATTCTAAAGCAAAAAAGGTGTTTTATTTTGGGGATGGAGCGGAGAAGTGCCGCAATACATTTCAGCAAGTAGAGAATATGAGATATCACGAAGGAGGATTTCCCTCAGCCGCTTACATGAATACTTTAGCGCAGGGGAAATATAATGCCGGAGATTTTGTTGATGTAGCCTATTTTGAACCATTTTACCTGAAAGATTTTATTGCCGGTACCCCAAAGGTAAAGGGACTTAAGTAAAAATAAACTAAGAGAATTTTGCAAAATACGCCCTTATTTAAAAATATAGTGGATGATAAATAGTAGAATTAAAAATCTTTTTATCTTCGTTAATCATTTTGAACCCGTTTTTCGGGGATTTTTTTGCTAAATTCATTACCAAATAGTTGAAGCAGGAAAGGCAAGATTTAAATTCAACCAGGTCTTTTATAAAGTCTGGAAAATAGCACTTTAAAAAAAATAGATATGAATATTTATGACAAGTTAATGAGTGGAGAGGCAAAACTATCTGTAATAGGTCTTGGATATGTTGGTCTACCAATTGCAATTGAGTTTGCCAAAAAAATAAGCGTTATTGGTTTTGATATTAAACCGGACCGGGTGGAAAAAATCAAGCGCCATGAAGACCCGAGCAGAGAGTTGCCTCCTGAAGCTTTTGAAAATTGTGATATCGAATATACAGCGAATCCTGAAGATTTGAAAAAAGCGAACTTTCATGTTGTTGGGGTGCCTACACCTATTGATAAAACCAATATGCCCAATTTAAAACCGTTATTGGCTGCAACAACAATGGTTGGAAAGGTTTTGAAAAAAGGTGATTATGTTGTATATGAATCTACTGTGTATCCGGGTGCTACTGAGGAAGAATGTGTACCGATATTAGAGGCCGAGTCCGGATTGAAATTTGGCGAAGACTTTAAAGTAGGTTTTTCACCGGAACGAATTAATCCCGGTGATAAAGTGCATACCTTAACCAATACAAAGAAAATTGTGTCCGGGAATGATGATATAGCGTTGGAAAATATTGCCAAAACTTATGAACTGGTCATTACAGCCGGAGTACATAGAGCTCCGAACATTAAGGTGGCGGAGGCCGGGAAAATTATTGAAAATACCCAGCGGGATGTTAATATTGCTTTAATGAATGAACTTTCTATCATCTTTAACCGAATGGGCATAAATACCTACGATGTATTGGAGGCTGCCGGAACCAAGTGGAATTTCCTGAAGTTTTTCCCCGGATTAGTGGGCGGCCATTGTATCGGTGTAGACCCTTATTATTTGACCTATAAAGCCAAAGAGTTAAGATATCATCCCCAGATTATTGACTCAGGACGTTTTGTGAATGACTCTATGGGGCGTTACGTGGCCAAACAATTGGTGAAAAAATTGATCGCGGCGGATAAAAACGTACTTCGCTCAAAAGTATTGGTCATGGGCATTACATTTAAAGAAGATGTTAGTGATATCCGCAATTCAAAAGTTGTAGATGTTATTAAAGAATTAGAGGATTATGGCGTGAATGTGGATGTTGTCGATGAACATGCATCACCTGAAGAAGTGAAAGAAGAATATGATATTGATATGCAAGAAAAGGCCAATGGCAAATATGATGCAATTGTAGCAGCTGTTTCCCATAAGCAATATGCTGATATGACGGAGGAAGACTTCCTGAAATATTCCGCAGATAAACCGATCTTTGTTGATGTAAAAGGTATTTATAAGGACAAAATCCATAAAATGGATTATTGGAGCCTTTAATCGATAAATAATTCTTTTAGGATTTCGATAACCGGATGATGCTGTTTTATTGCAGTTTAATCTAATAATAACATTGGCAATATTTTTTATAGCTGTGATATCGTATGACAGAACATGATAAATCGTGGTATGTAATTTATACAAAATCCCGACAGGAGAAGATCGTAGAGAAATGGTTAAATGAAAAAGGGATTGAATGTTATCTTCCGGTCCAAAAGAAGTTAAGGCAATGGAAGGATCGCAGGAAGTGGGTTGAAACACCACTGATCAATTCCTATGTTTTTGTACGAATTGCGAATGATAAAGAGTACATGACGGTCTTAAACACGGAGGGCGTTGTTACCTTTATTACCTTTGAGGGGAAAGCAGCTAAAGTTCCTGACAGGCAAATTGAAGCGATAAAATTATTGTTAGCCAATGAAGCCGATCTGGAAGTCACCTCACAATCGTTTGAAGAGGGCGATGAAGTTGAAGTTAAAGCAGGTCCATTAAAAGGCTTACAAGGTTCATTGATTAATGTTAAAAGTAAACGAAAAGTCAAAGTCAGGATTGATCATATTGGACAATCTATACTTGTGGACATTGACATGAAATATTTACAGAAAAAAAACCGGCGCTTATAAGGCCGGTTTTTTTTGATATAGATAATCAGATTATTCGTATTTTAAGGCTTCCGTTTCTCCTTTCAAGACACGCAGGCCATTCATAGCAAGTGCTTTCATTTCGTCCTCTCCGGGATAAACAAAAACAGGAGCCAGGTGCTTGATACGCTTTTTAATGGCATCAACAACAGGTTTGCCATAAGCAATTCCTCCGGTTAATAAAATTGCATCTACATTTCCTTCTAATACGGTAGACATCGAACCAATTTCTTTGGCTACCTGATAAGCTAGTGCATCCTGAATAAGCATTGCTTTTTCTTCTCCGCTTTCCGCTCGTTTTTCCACTTCATAAGCATCATTCGTATCAAGATAGGCAATTAATCCTCCCTGTCCTTTCAACATTTGTTTTACCTCTTCCAGTGAATACTTGCCGCTGAAGCAAAGTTTTACAAGTTGACCGGAGGGAAGGCTGCCACTTCGTTCCGGAGAAAATGGTCCGTCACCATCCAGCGCATTATTGACATCAACAACGCGTCCCTGTCGATGAGCGCCTACACTTATACCTCCTCCCATATGAGCTACAATAAGGTTTGAGTTTTCATATTCAGAACCTTGTTGCTTGCTATGTGTGCGGGCTATTGCTTTCTGGTTAAGTGCGTGGAAGATAGATATGCGCTCAAAATTCGGATGCCCTGCAACACGGGCTACATCATCCATCTCATCTACAACAACCGGATCGGCAATAAAGGCCCGGGCATTAGGTAAATTGGACGCAATGTTATGCGCTATCAACCCGCCCAAATTGGAAGCGTGCTGGCCTAAAACACCTACTTTCAAATCATCAAGCATCTTCTCGTTTACATTATAAACACCCGACTTAATAGGTTTTACAAGCCCGCCACGACCTACAATTGCTCCGAAATCATTAAGATCAATTCCTGCTGAGCTTAACTCCTCAAAGATGATCTTTTTCCGAAACTCATACTGGTCCGTGATTTTTTCAAAAGGTTGTAATGCTTCTGAACTATGCTTTATGTTTTTTAAGAATACTTCTTTGTCGTTTTCAAAAACGGCTATTTTCGTGGAGGTTGACCCCGGATTGATAGCCAAAATAAGATTGGTCTTCATATTTTTTAGTTTTTATTTTTTGTTGCGTTATCAGTTGTTATTCAACATGCTATTAGTCCATTGCTGCTGCTATAGCAATAGACATCATTTTACTTTCTTCACTATCGGCACGTGAGGTTAAAACAACAGGTACGGAAGCCCCCATAATAACGGCAGCTGAGAGCCCGCCGCCAATAAAGTTCAAAGATTTATACATCACATTGCCTGTGTTAATGTCCGGAAGTACGATGATATCAGCATCTCCAGCTACATCACTATGGATACCTTTATGTTCGGCTGCTTTCTTGGAAACGGCGTTATCTATAGCTAAAGGTCCGTCTACCAGGCAATCTTTAATCTGTCCACGTCGGTTCATGGTTGATAAAATTGCGGCATCTGTAGTGGCCTGCATTTTGGGGTTAACAACTTCAACAGCACCAACGACAGCAACTTTGGGTTGTTTAATACCCAGGCGGTGATAGCCGTCCACGGCATTCTTAATGATATCCGCTTTTTCGGCCAGTTCAGGTGCTATATTCATAGCTGCGTCTGTTACACAAAGTAATTTGTGATAATATGGTGATTCGATAAAAGCTACATGACTTAAAGTGCCTCCCTGACGGAGTCCGTTTTCTTTGTCTAAAACAGCTTTTAAGAGCGGACCGGTGCTCACCAGGCCTTTCATCAAAACATCGGCTTCTCCTTTTCTGACTAATGAAACCGCTTTTTTAGCTGCTTCTGCGGGATTAGCTTCGTCATAGATCTTGATGTTATCAAGATTAAAATCTATTTCTGCTGAAATTTCTTTGATATCTGATTTATTACCGACCAATACCGGAATAACTATATTATCTTCTGAGGCTCTTTTAACTGCTTGTAATACGGCTTTATCTGCTGCGGCTGCCACTGCAAGGCGCTGGGTGGACTTTTTCTTCGCCATCTCTACCAATTCGGCTAAATGCTTTATCATATCAATTGATTTTATCGTTTTTATTTTGGCAAACAAAAATACGAAACCCGCGGGAATAATCCATAAAAAGGATATTCAAAATGTAATTTGCTATTATATAAGGTTCTCGGGACCTTTGATCTGCGCTTGATATTAACGAATTGCCTGGCCTGTATAATATTTTATCATTTTCCGGATGGCTCGCTGGCATACAGGGCAAAAATTATCGTATTGAGCTGACTTCATGGTGCAGTCAATGTAAGGACGGTAAACACCTTTTTCTACGTATCCACCTCCTTCATATGCTCCTACAGTATTTTTGTACTTATCTTTTGCCGGTGTGGGAATTGGGGTTTCCTTGTCCACCATATCTTTCCATTTACTTTCGAAATCTACAAGTGTTGTGATATTTGGCTCAAAAGGCTCCGTATCAGGATTGTGATAGTCGTCCACAGCAACGTCTGAAGTATAATATTCATCGCCTAAAGCAGCAAAATGATGACCGAATTCATGGACCATTAAGAAGTCGGCATTTTTGTCGTCTGATGAAGAAATGGAGTAGAAATTAAAAATACCACCGCCTCCATAAAGAGAATCATTCACCAGGATGAACATGAGGTCATAGGGAGTAACCGCAGCAGCTTCCCGCAGGGCAAAATGATCATAAGTGGTTAAGTATCTTTGCGAGCCGAATGTATTAAAACTGGTATTTAAAGCTGTTTTCCGCCACTGGCTTTTTGTGGGTTTATCTGTGCCGGATTCGGGAGATGGTAGGTGAATGCTCCAGATGTTAATCTTATTTTTGTGTTCGCTGAAAGGAGCGCAATTCAGCAAGTAGTCACGAAATCTGCCGGCATCTTTGCGAAACTTTTCCATTTCAGCTTTCGTGTAACCGTCAGGGATTATTACGAGATCCATTTTGCTTTTGTAATTGCCGGCATTATGAATTTTTTCATGTCCATGTTGTACCGGGTTTTCACGGATGATAAAATCCGACTCTGGATTTATCGTATAGCTATATTCTTTAGTCCATTCAAGGTTGTCATTTCTGGAGAAAAAAGTAATTATGGATTTTGTTTCAGGATAAGGGATTTTTACGGACTCCTGAAAAGTTCGCGAATCTTCTTTAGCCATTTTCGTGGCTTTCCATTCATTAAATAATGTGTTATAGTGATAACTGTATTGAAGTTCATTTGATTCTGCAGATGTTACTTCAATTTTG
The DNA here is from genome assembly GCA_021738505.1 of Bacteroidales bacterium. GTDB lineage: Bacteria > Bacteroidota > Bacteroidia > Bacteroidales > PWNQ01 > PWNQ01. The sequence continues at coordinate 44,326 of JAIPBW010000021.1, forward strand.
TAATTTCCATAATTGAAAGGGAAGCGATAATAGTCGTTGTTTCTGCTGAAATAAGGTTCCGCTACAATGCGATAAATGTCAATTTCTTCTTTTTCGTGATCTCCGCTGTGCATATAATCAATTCGCAAAGCCTCAAAATTTTCCTGGGAGAAAGAAGAAAATGTAAGGACTATTAAAATGATTAGGAGCAATGTGTTTTTCATATGATTAAATTTTTCAAAATATTGATAATGTCATTATTATGTTTTCTTGCTTTTGTCTCGTACTGTCATTTGCTTCGCGTCATTTATCCGTCTTCGACGGATGTCATTTTTAGTCATTTGCGCTTCGCGCGTCATTTTGCTTTACTACA